>NZ_JBRREC010000040.1:0-38583 GCF_056760015.1 Stenotrophomonas sp. STEN029
GCTGGGGCCTTACCGCGCAAGTCGCTTGCCGAGCATGGCTCGGCACTACATTGGCGCGCCCCTGCCGAGCGTGGCTCGGCACTACAATCGCGTGCCCATGCCGAGCATGGCTCGGCACTACCGGTTAATTGGAGAACGCGGCAGACATCGTCGCCAGGTCAGGCTTCAGGATCACGCCGCGTTCGGTGACGATGGCGTCGATCAACTCGCCCGGGGTCACGTCAAACACCGGGTTCCAGGCGGCGATGCCTTCGGCTACGGTGCGTACACCGCCCACGCCGAACAGTTCACCCGGGTCACGCTGCTCGATCTCGATCTCGTCGCCATGGGCGGTGCCCATGTCCACGGTCGAGGACGGCGCAACCACCATGAACTTGACCCCATGATGGCGGGCCGCGATGGCCAGCTGATAGGTGCCGATCTTGTTGGCGGTGTCGCCGTTGGCGCAGATCCGGTCGGCGCCAACGATCACCCACTGCACCGCGCCGGTCTTCATCAGGTGCGAAGCAGCCGAGTCAGCGATCAGGGTCGCGTCGATGCCATCCTGCTGCAGCTCCCACACGGTCAGGCGTGCGCCCTGCAACCACGGCCGGGTCTCCCCCGCAAACACCTTCGCGATACGCTCCTGCGCCACGCCAGCGCGGATCACCCCCAAGGCGGTGCCAAAGCCTGCAGTGGCCAGCGAGCCGGTATTGCAATGGGTCAGCACGCCGCTGCCCGGCGCAATCAGCGCTGCGCCCAACGCGCCCATGTGGCGATTGGCAGCGAGATCCTCATCTGCGATGGCCTGCGCTTCAAGCGCGGCGACCAGCTTCCAGTCCGAACCGGCAGCGGCGATAGCGCGGCGCATGCGTGCCAGCGCCCAGGCCAGGTTGACGGCAGTGGGACGCGAGGCATTGAGTCGATCCAACGCCGGCGCCAACACCTGCAATGCAGCAGCACCGTCATCGGCCTGCACTTCGCGCGCCGCCAGCACTACGCCCCAGGCTGCAGCAATACCAATGGCGGGTGCACCGCGCACGGTCAAGGCATGAATGGCCTCGGCTACCGCGTCACTGTCATGGCACAGCACGTGCTCGACGATGAACGGCAGTTTGCGCTGATCCAGCAGCTCCAGGGCTTCGCCGGTCCAGCGGATCGGGCGGATATGGTCGTAACGGGCGTAATCAATGGCGGAGGTATCGTTCATCCGCATATTGTAATCGGCACCAGCCGGCGCGGACCAACACGCTTGAACCCGCCAGCCTCACTCAATCGGCGGAAAACTCGCCGCGGCAGCCCTTGTCCACCCAGATCCCATTGCGATCCCAGCCCCAGCTGTCCCCCTCCCGGCAGGCCGCTTTGGAAAGCTGCTCCACCAAGGTAACCCGGCGCGTGACGCTGACGCCGCATTCGCGTCGCAGCTCGCTCTTCGATTCGCAGGTAACCCGGCGCGGGACATCGACAAAGCCGGAGCCATCCTCGGCGCCAACCTCGAACAGGCCCTGACAACCGCGACTAACCCAGATCTCCTTGCCGCTATATCCCCAGCTGCGCCCTTCGCGGCATGGCAACACTGACTGCTGCCGCAGCAAGCGCACAGGTGCCCCACGCAACACCACGGGGCAAACCTCCGTCCGCCCCTTGGATTCACAACGTACTACCCGCCGTGTTGTGCGGGTGGAAGCCTGCGGCCGCGCGAATTCAGCACTACAACCCCGGCTTACCCAAACCGCGTTGCCTTCGACGCCCCAACTGGTCTCTCGGATGCAGTCACGCCTGGACAGCTGCCGCACCAATTGCACGCCAGCACTGGTATCCATCGGGCAGAAGGCCCGCAGCTGATCACCTGATTCGCAGCGCACAACCTGCCGGTCCGCCGCTGTTGGAGCAGATTCCCGGGCTGCCAGTACGGTCGGCGCCAGCACTAGCAGCAAGCCGCAGACCCGCTTCATCAGACGCTCCCCTGTTCGGTCATGATGGGTTCCGATGATCACACACTGCCTGAGTCTTTGTGAGCAAAGCATCATCATCGTCGCTGGCAACATGCAGATCCTTGATCAAGCGCAAACCTGCATCAGGCGTTGGCGAAATCAAACGCCAATACATCACCGATACGCGGCGTACCAGCCAAGGCCATCAACAAGCGATCCACGCCGACCGCAACACCTGCGCAGGCAGGCAACGACGGCAATGCCGCAAGAAAGGCTTCATCCAAGGGCGGTTGTTCAGCTCCGCGCGCCGCGCGGATCGCCAGATCGCGCTCGAACCGCTGGCGTTGCTCAACTGCGTCGTTCAGCTCGTGGTAGCCATTGGCCAGTTCGACCGGCCCCAGGTAAAGCTCAAAGCGTTCAGCCAATGGCGGCGTGCCTGGACGGATCCTGGCCAGCGCGGCCTGGCTGGCCGGCCAGTCATGGATCACGGTGATGGCATCGGCCGCGAACTGCGATTGGATGCGATGGCTCATCAGCAGATCCAACCAGTCGTCGCGGGTCAGGCCATCAGGCTGGATGCCGACTTCGCCCAGACCCGCACGCAGCTGCGATTCGTCGGCAAGGAACGGATCCAGCGCCACCGCCTGCATGAACAGGTCGCGGTAGCTGACGATGCGCACCGATGCAGGCGGACGCTGCACCAGCGCCAACGATTCCTGCACCAGCGCAATGGTTTCTTCGATCAGCCGGTGGTGATCCCAGCCAACCCGGTACCACTCCAGCATGGTGAACTCGGGATTGTGCCGCCCGCCGGCCTCGCCGTTGCGGAATACCCGGCCAAGTTCGTAGCAATCGCCCACACCGGCGGCCAGCAATCGCTTGAGCGGATACTCCGGCGAGGTACGCAACCAGCGCTGCGGCGAACCAGCATCGACATGCCCGCTGAAGCGGGTATGGAAGCCCTCGATATTCGGCTCGGTGTTGCCGGCAGCCGACATGATTGGCGTCTCCACTTCCAGGACATCGCGCGCGGCAAAGAAACCACGGATCAATGCATTCAAGCGTGCGCGCTGACGCAGGGCCACGATCACGAGTGCAAACGCCCGGAGTGCCCATCCAGTGACAAGGTCAGGATGTCGCGCTCATCGTCGCGGTAGCCAGCCGACAGATACAACGACTTGGCCTTGGCATTGTGGTGATTCACTTCCAGCCTGATCACCGCCGCGCCCTGCCCTGCAGCCCAGTCACGGGCCAGCGCCAAGGCCTGCCGCCCCCAACCGCGACCACGCGCGGCCGGACCGAGATACAACTCATCCAGCAGCACGAAACGACCGCCCTGCTCAACACTGAAGCACCAACCCAGGGTGATGTAGCCGACCACGCTGTCACCATCAAGCATCAGCAACGCCGCGCCACAGCTGGGCTGCTCCAGCAGCGTCCGCAGACCGGGCTCGACCCGTTCGGCGATATAGGGAATCTGGTCTTCCACATAGAACTCGCGCACCATCGCGATCAGCTGCGGGAAGTCTTCCAGCAGCGCCAAGCGCGCCTTGATCTCACTCATGCCTGTTCTCCGTGCTCGGCGAGGAAGGCAAGCAGACGCGCCTCGTCCCATACGTCCACACCGAGCTCATTTGCCTTGTCCAACTTGGAGCCGGCTTCGGCGCCGGCCACCACGAAACTGGTTTTCTTCGAGACGCTGCCGGCGACCTTCGCGCCCAAGGCCTCAAGCCGGGCCTTGGCCTCGTCGCGGCCCATCTGCGTCAAGGTGCCGGTGAGCACTGCGGTCTTGCCGTCGAGAACGCCAGCGACCTGTTCCTGCGCCTCCGGCGTGATCGCTAGCAAACGTTCCAATGCTGCGCCAGCCGCGCTGAACAGTTGTGCATTGGCATCAACATTCAGCCAGGCAACCAGCGCATTGGCGGTCTCCGCCGGCAGACCAGCGGTCATGAAATTGTGTGCTTCTTCATCCAGGATCGCCGCCGTGGAACGGAACGCCTCGGCCAGCTGGCGCGCGCGCACCGGCGTGACCTTCGGAATCTCCAGATCCGCCAACAAGGTGGCCAGATTCAGATCGGCGCGCAGCTTTGCATTGGGCGCGTGCGTATCGCTGATCTGCACGCCACGCTCCAACAACGCGTCAATGGCTTGCTGGTTGCCCGTCTGCGCCATGAAATGACCAATCGAGCGGGCAACTTCACCACCGATATCCGGCACGCGCTTGAACATCGGCCACGGCAGGTGACGGATCAACTCGAGATCACCAAACCACGCCGACAAGGCCTTGGCGGTGCTTTCGCCCACGTGTTCGATGCCCAGCGCAAACAGCAAGCGCTCCAGCGTGGTGTTGCGGCTGGCTGCAATCGCGGCGATCAGGTTATCTGCCCACTTGGTGGCGATCTTCCTGGTGTTCCACTCAAAGCTGGCCGGCACCGACAAGGCCTGTGCGCGCCAGGAGGCATCGCCCGCATCCAGTTTGAGGATGCGATTGAGGGTCTCGCCGCTGCCTTCCGGCTGCAGGTGCTGACCGAGCTGCGAGGCGAGTGCTTCCGGGGAATCGGAATCCAGCGCCAGCTTCAGCACCAGCAGCTGATCGCGGTTGAGTGCATACAGATCGGCGACGCCGCGCACGATGCCGGCATCCACCAACACCTCGATGTACTTGTCACCCAGGCCATCGATATCCATCGCCTTGCGCGAGGCGAAGTGGGCAATGGCTTCCTTGCGTTGTGCCGGGCAGCTCAGCTCGCCCGAGCAGCGCCAAGCCGCCTCGCCTTCCTCGCGCACGATTTCCGAGCCGCATACCGGGCAGGTGCGCGGCATCTGCCAAGGCATGGTGCCTTCGGGGCGACGATCAACAATGACGCTGACCACTTCCGGGATCACGTCGCCGGCACGGCGCACGATGACCGCGTCGCCAACCCGCACATCCAGGCGCGCGATCTGGTCGGCGTTGTGCAAGGTGGCATTGGTTACGACGACACCGGCCACATGCACGGGCTTCAACCGTGCAACCGGCGTCGCCGCGCCGGTGCGGCCGATCTGGATCTCGATGGCCTCGACCGTTGTTGTCTGTTCCTGAGCAGGGAATTTGTGCGCGATCGCCCATCGCGGTGCGCGTGCGACAAAGCCCATTTCCTGCTGGCCATCGCGATCATCGAGCTTGTAGACCACGCCATCGATGTCATAGGCCAGGCTGTCGCGGCGCTCACCGATGTCGCGGTAGTACGCCAACAGACCTTCGGCACCCTGCACCACCTTGCACAGGTCGCTGACCGGGAAGCCCCACTGTGCCAGCTGCGCCAGGGTTGCCGAATGCGTTTCGGGCAGCTCGCCACCGGACACTTCACCGAGGCCATAGGCATAGAAACTCAGCGGCCGTTGCGCACTGATCTTCGGGTCAAGCTGGCGCAGTGAGCCGGCCGCGCCATTGCGCGGATTGGCCAGCACCTTGCCGCCATGCAGGCGCGCCTGCTCGTTGTAGCGTTCGAAATCGGCACGCGGCATGTAGACCTCGCCACGCACTTCCAGCACTTCAGGCCAGCCTTGGCCGTCCAGTTGCTGCGGGATGACCTTGATCTGGCGCAGGTTGGCGCTGACGTCTTCACCGGTGGCACCATCGCCGCGGGTCGCGCCCTGCACGAACACGCCGTTTTCGTAGCGCAGGTTGATGGCCAGTCCATCAAGCTTGGGCTCTGCGGAGAAGAACAACTCGCGGCGATGCAGGCGCTCATCGATGCGGCGCACGAAGTCGTGCACCTCGGCATCGGTGAAGGCGTTGCCCAGCGACAGCATCGGCACCGCATGCACGACTTCCGGAAAGCGCGATGACGGCTTGCCACCGACCTGATGGCTGGGCGAGTCGGCGCTGTCCAGTTCCGGATGTGCAGCTTCGAGCGCTTCCAGCTCGCGCATCAACCGGTCGTAGTCGGCGTCCGGGATGATCTGCTCGTCGTGCTCGTGATAGGCGCGCGAGGCGTCGGCCAGCTGGCGGCGGAGTTCGCTGATGCGCTGGGTGGCGGCGGTGTTTTGGTTCATGCGGCGATTTTACCTGCGCGGAGTGTTGGCGCGGGTGAGCTGGTGGTGCTTGGGATTTACGTTTGCTGCGAAAAGCACCCCTCCCCGGCCCTCCCCTTGCCTGCGGCAAAGGGAGGGGGAAAAGCCCTGCCCCCTCCCTTGGCGTAGCCAGGGGAGCGCTGGGGAGGGATAGCTTTTAAAGCTTTACCAACGCGGCGACTTGGTCAGCGGCGGCGCCTGATGCTGGCGGTCATAGGCACGCAAATCATCGCGGATATGCGCGATGCGCTGGCGACCCAGCGCATTGCGGCTGTCATCCAGCACCACGCCATCCAGCAGCTCGCCCATGCGCTGCACGGTCGGCAGCATCTTTTCCCAGGCATCAAGCGCGGTCATCGGCGCCGGCAGTGTCAGGAAGAACGCAATGGCCGGGGTTTCCATCTCGCGGATGTTGGCCATGTCGAAACTGCCCGGCTTCATGATGCTGGCCATCGAGAAGATCGGGCCGCGCTCCGAATGCCCTTCCACCAGACGGTGGAACACATTCATGTAGCCGAAGACCAGGCCAGTCTTTTCCGCCGCCACCACGATGTCCTCGCCACGCAGCACCTGCCCGGAACGGGCAGCCACGTACAGCGAGACAATCTTGTCGAAATCCTGGGTAGGCCGCTTGCCGAGCTCACTCAGGTTGCCTTCGTCCACGTCAGGGAGGCCAAGCTCGGGCTGGCTCACGCCGCCGCCTTCTGCACCACCCTCGCCCAGCTCGGCACCTGCAGCGCCATCGGCACCGCCCAACACCGGCTCGCGCCGCGGCTGCTCGCCACTGGCAGGTTCCTTGCGCTTGCCTTGGGCCAGGCGCTTTGGCCGGCTGAAAAAGAAAATGGCCGCTACCAGCAAAACGCCGGCAACCAGAATGCCGATACGCAACAGTGCCGTGTCAGACATGCGCTGCAGTCTCCGGATTAATCGTTCAGGTGGTTAAAGGATGGCACGTCAGGCCGCGCCCGCCAATCGGGCAGCCTCTTCCAGATCAACACTGACCAGTCGGCTGACACCCGGCTCACGCATGGTGACACCCGACAACTGGTGCGCCGCCTCCATCGTCGCCTTGTTATGGCTGACGAACAGGAACTGCACCTTCTCGCTCATTTCCTTGACCATATTGGCCAGGCGACCGACGTTGGCCTCGTCCAGCGGCGCATCCACCTCGTCCAGCAGGCAGAACGGGGCCGGGTTGAGCTGGAAGATCGCAAACACCAGCGCCACCGCGGTCATCGCCTTCTCACCGCCGGACAGCAGCGAGATATTGGACACGCGCTTGCCCGGCGGCCGCGCCATGATGGTCACACCGGTGTCGAGCAGGTCTTCGCCGGTCAGCTCCAGGTAGGCATGGCCACCGCCGAACAGGCGCGGGTACAGCGCCTGCACGCCGGAATTGACCCGGTCGAAGGTGTCCTTGAAGCGCCCGCGGGTTTCGCGGTCGATCTTGCGGATAGCGTCCTCCAGGGTTTCCAGTGCGGTATTCAGATCGACGTTCTGCGCCTCCAGGTATTCGGAGCGCTGCGAGGCCTCACCGTACTCATGGATCGCCGCCAGGTTGACCGGTTCCAGCCGGCGCATGCGGCCATCGATCTGGTGCACCGTCGATTCCCAGTCGGACAGGCGCGCATCTTCGGGCAAGGTATTGATCACGTCCTGCAGCACGAAGCCGGCCTTCTCCACCGCGGCCGACAACTGCTCGGCGCTGAGCACCAAGGCCTGCTGGTCGAGCTTGCGCTGCGAGATGCGCTCGCGCTGGGCAAGTGACTGCTCGTCGCGCTGGTGGCGGGTCTGTTCCAGGCCACGCAACTCATGATCGATACCGTCAAGCAAGGTACGCGCTTCGGCGAGCACGCGATCAACACGCACACGCTCGGCCAAAGTGTTCTGGTGCTCGGCTTCCAGCGTATGGACCGGCGTATCGCCCTCATCCAGCTGCGAGTGCAGTTCGCCAAGACGTGAATCCAGCTGACCGCGCTGGGTGCCCATGCGTTCCAGCGCGTGGCTCAGCGAACTGATCTGGGTGCGCTGCGACTCCAGCGTCAACGCCAGCGCATGCATGCTGTCGCGCACATTGCGTGCAGCATCACGGGCCTGATCGCGGGCATCACTCATCTGCCTGCGCTCGCTTTCCAGCGCATGCCGGGCCGACTCCAGGTCGCCCATGCTGGACACCGCCTCATCCAGTCGCAGGCGCGCCTCGCTCGCCTGCTCACGACTGACATCCAGCGTTTCAAGCAGCTGCGCCAGCTCAGCCTCGATACGTTCAATGCGCGTGCGCGTGGATTCCAGCTTGCCCTGCTGGCTCTGCATCTGCCCCGCCAGTTCGGAGCCGGCGCGATGCGCTTGATACAACGAGCGTTGCACGTCTTCGCGCTGCTGCTCGGCGGCCAACAATTGCTCACGCAGGCCAGCCAGCTGCTGTTCCAACGCAGCCTCACGTTCCTGCAGGGATTCGATCTGCTCGCGCAAGGTGACGATCTCGCGCTCGCGCAGCAGCGCGCCCTGCTCGGCCGCGCCGGAACGCGACATGCGCACCCAGCCCCGGCCCAGACGCTCACCGCTGCGGGTGATCACCGATTCGCTGTCGCCGAGCGTGCGTTGCAACTGCTGCGCCTGCGCCAGGTCTTCAGCGCCATGCAGATGCGCCAGCAGACGACGGATGGCCAGCGGCCCCTGCACTTTTGCCGCCAATGAGGTCGGCGCGAAGTCAGCCTTGCCGCCTGCATCAGCAACCAGTGCGATGCGCCCTTCGCCCAGCTCAGCCAGCGCATCAACCAGGGCTTCCGGCGCATCCACCAGCACGCCTTCGATCAGTTGCCCAAGCGCGCTTTCAACCGCGTTCTCCCAGCCGCCTTCAACGGTGATGCGCTCGCCAACGCGCGCGGCCGTGTCCAGGCCACGCACCTTCAGCCATGCGGCCGCTGCACCTTCTTCCTGACCCAGCGCCGCCTGCTGCAGCGTCTCCAGCGACGACAACCTGCCGCGCGCCGACTGTGCCTGCTTGCGCACATCGGCCAGTTCCGACTGACCGGTGCGCTGCTGTTCCTGCAGTGCCGTCACCGACTCCTTGCGCAACTCGACCTGCTCGTTCAGGGTTTCCAGCGCGGTCTTCTGGGTCTCATGTTCCAGCTGCAGCTGCTCGAAGGCCTCGGCCAGCGCATCCAGATCCAGGCCGGCGCGTTCTGCCTGCAATGCTTCGCGGCGACGGTCGGTTTCAAGCACCTGCTTGTCCAGATAGTCCACGCGGGTGCGCTCGACCTCGCCGGAGCGGGTTGCTTCGGAGGTGTTGCGGTTATGCGCCTCCCAACGCTGCTGCCAGTCGGCCAGCTTGGCCTCGGCCTCGCGCAGTACTTCCTGGCGGATCTCGTTATCTTCCTGCAGCTGCTCCAGCTGCGGCTCTGCATTCTCCACCGACTCACGCAACACCAGCAGCTTGGCCTCGTCGCCGCTGATGTGCTGGCCAAGTTCGGACAGCGCCTGACGGGTTTCGTCGTGCGCCTTGTGCAAACGCTGCGCCAGTTCCCGCTGGTGGTGAATCTGCTGCTCAAGCCGGGCCAGGGTGCTGCCTACCTGGTACACATCGGCCTGTGCCTTGTTCAAATTCTCGGCCGCTTCTTCGCGGCGCACGCGGCCGGTTTCGATACGGCTTTCCGCTTCGCGCTGTTCGGCGATCAACTGCTGCAGCTTGGTTTCCTCGCGCGACAGGGCTTCGCGCAGGCCACCCAGACGGCCATCGAGGCCACGGTATTCCAGCGCCTTCCATTCCGCGTCCTTGACCCGGCGTTCTTCCTGCAACGCCTGGTACTGCTCGGCCTGCCGTGCCTGGCGCTTCAGGTGTTCGAGCTGCTTGCCGATTTCCTCGCGCAGGTCGTTGAGCCGATCCAGATTCTCGCGGGTGTGGCGGATGCGGGTTTCGGTTTCCTTGCGGCGCTCCTTGTACTTGGAGATGCCTGCGGCCTCTTCCAGATACACGCGCAGGTCTTCCGGGCGCGCCTCGATGATCTGGCTGATCATACCCTGCTCGATGATCGAGTAGCTGCGCGGGCCAAGCCCGGTGCCCAGGAACAGATCGGTGATATCGCGGCGGCGGCACTTGGTGCCGTTCAAGTAGTAGTTGCTGCTGCCATCACGGCTGACCGTGCGCTTGACCGATATCTCGTTGAACGAGGCGTACTCACCGGAGATCGTGTGGTCGGAATTATCGAAGATCAGCTCCACCGTCGCCTGCGACACCGGCTTGCGCCCGGCCGAACCGGAGAAGATCACATCGGTCAGCGAATCGCCGCGCAGGCGGCTGGCCGAGCTCTCGCCCATCACCCAGCGCACCGCATCGATGATGTTGGACTTGCCACAGCCGTTCGGACCGACAACGCCAGTCATATTGGTCGGCAGGTGCAACGTCGTCGGATCGACGAACGACTTGAAACCGGAGAGCTTGATCGTGGATAGACGCATGGAATCGGGCTGTTGGCGGACATCGGCAACAACTGCCGACATCCGGAATGAGGTTCCGGAGGTTCCCTTCCCGCACTCAACCTATTGATATTCCGGGGAATTCAACGATCAAAGCACGGCACTGGCAACCGAGTATAGCGACACCCATGGCCATCGGTGACCAGACCCACCAGACGGCCAAAAGAAACGGGCGCCTCGCGGCGCCCGTTCTTTACAACCAGTACGGCAGGATCAGGCGTCGGCTTCGACGATGACCTTGACGGTGGTTTCCACATCGGCGTGCAGCTTGACGATGACGTCGAACTCGCCAACATTGCGGAAAGCGCCTTCGCCCAGGATCACTTCGCTCTTGCTCAGCTCCAGGCCGGCAGCGGTGAAGGCTTCAGCGATATCGCGCGGGCCAACCGAACCGTACAGCTTGCCTTCGGTCGAAGCGTGCGCACCGATGGTGACGCTGGCGCCTTCGAACTTGGCAGCGCGGGCTTCGGCATCGTTGTGCGAGGCCTGGGCCTTGGCTTCGTACTCAGCACGCTTGGCTTCGAACTCGGCGATGTTGCTGGCGGTGGCCGGAACGGCCTTGCCCTGCGGCACGAGGAAGTTACGGCCGTAGCCCGGCTTCACGTCAACCAGGTCGCCCAGGCCGCCGAGGTTGGTCACTTTCTGGATAAGAATCAGCTTCATGGTGTAGCTCCGTTATTCGTTAGCGGGGCCGATGGCTCCGCAACGCTTGCTGTCCGAATAGGACGGTGGATGCGGAAAATCCGGCCAAGGCCGGATTTCCTGTCGAGAACCCGCAACGGATGCGGGTTCTTCCGAAAAATCGGATTAGACGTCGTGGTTGTCCGTGTACGGGATCAGGGCCAGGAAACGGGCGCGCTTGACGGCCGTGGCCAGCTGGCGCTGGTACTTGGACTTGGTGCCGGTCACGCGGCTCGGAACGATCTTGCCGTTCTCGGTCAGGTACTGACGCAGGGTGTTGAGATCCTTGTAATCGATCTCTTTCACGCCTTCAGCGGTGAACTTGCAGAACTTGCGGCGGCGGAAGAACTTGGACATGAAAGTGCTCCTTATTCAGCAGAAGCGGCGTCGTCGCCGGCTTCGTCATTGTTGGAAGATGCACCTTCTTCGTCGTCACGACGACGGCGCTCGCCACGCTCGGGCTTGTCACCCTTCTCGTCCTTGCTCTTCATGATCAGCGACTGCTCGGTGTCAGCCTCGTCACGCTTGATGACCAGGTTGCGCAGCACGGCGTCGTTGAAGCGGAAGCTCTCGGTCAGTTCGTTCAGAACTGCCTGGTCGGCTTCGATGTTCAGCAGAACATAGTGAGCCTTCACCAGGTTCTGGATCGGGTAAGCCAGCTGGCGGCGGCCCCAATCTTCCAGACGGTGGATGGTGCCGTTGCCGGCTTCGACCAGCGCCTTGTAGCGCTCGATCATGGCGGGGACCTGTTCGCTCTGATCCGGGTGGACCAGGAACACGACTTCGTAATGACGACTCATGTTTTTATACCTTTCGGATATAGCCCTGACGGGCTGGACAGCCCCCCGCTGTGCTTCGCGGTGGGGCAAGGGATCCTGCACTGGGAGCGCAGGAAGCCGGGCATTATCCACTGGAAGTGAACTGGAGGCAAGTTACCCCGGCCCGTGCAACACAGCATCCGTCGCCGCGACAAGCCTCGGTCGCCACGGATGCTGCGTCGCAACAGTACACTATGTAACCGATTCCACGCCCTCCCCGGACCGCCTGACGTGAATTCCACGCTTTCCCTGGCAGCGCAGCTGACGCCGCGCCAGCGCACTTTCATCCTCATTGCACTGTCACTGGGCGGCTTCGCCATCGGCACCAGCGAATTCGCCAGCATGGGCTTGATGCTGGAAATCAGCCGCGGCCTGGCAATCACCGAAGCCCAGGTCGGTCACCTGATCAGCGCCTACGCCATTGGCGTGGTGGTCGGCGCACCGCTGCTGGCCTTTGCCGGCGCCAGCCTGCGCCGCCGTAGCCTACTGCTATGGCTGATGGCCTTCTACGCCATCGGCAATCTGGCCAGCGCATTGGCCCCGAGCTACCACACGATGCTGCTGGCGCGCTTCGTCGCCGGCCTGCCGCACGGCGCCTATTTCGGCGTAGCCATGCTGGTCGCCGCCTCGATCAGCCCGCCGGAACAGCGCGGCGCGGCCGTCTCAAAGGTGCTGCTGGGCCTTTCCATCGCCATCCTGCTCGGCAACCCGCTGACCACCTGGCTGGGCCAGCAGTTCAACTGGCGCAGCGCCTTCGTGCTGGTCAGCCTGCTCGCCCTCGCCACGGTGACGATGGTTGCCCGCCAGCTGCCAGCCGATCCCAATGAAGTCCGCACCTCGCCGATGCGTGAACTGCGCGCCTTCAATACCAGCCAGGTATGGCTGGCCTTGGCCATCGGCGCGATTGGCTTCGCCGGCATGTTCTGCGTATTTACCTATCTGGCCCCCACCCTGGTCAACGTCACCGGCATCAATGAACGCTGGATGCCGGTCGCGGTCGGCCTGTTCGGCGTCGGCGCGATCATCGGCAATGTTGCCGGCGGCAAGCTGGTCGACCGGCTGCAGTTCCGCGCTGCCGGCGTGCTGCTGGCATGGTCCATCGTGGTGCTGATGCTGTTCCCGCTGGCCGCGAACTCGGCCTGGGCAATGGTGCCGGCGATCATCGCCGTGGGCACAATGGGCGCCCTGGCCGTCGCCCTGCAGACCCGCCTGATGGACGCCGCCGGCGAGGCCCAGACCCTGGCCGCGGCCTCGAACCATGCCGCTTTCAATACCGCAAATGCGCTGGGCCCGTGGCTGGGCGGCATGGCGATTGGCGCCGGCTATGGCCACGCATCCACCGGCTATGTAGGCGCGGCGACGGCAGCAGTTGGTCTGCTGCTGTGGGGTATCGCGGTGGCGCTGCAGCGCCGCCAGGGCGCCCCCGCGCAATTGGCCGCCGACTGAGCGTAGTGCCGAGCCATGCTCGACAGGGGGCTTTCCTGGCAAAACCAGCCCGTAGTGCCGAGCCATGCTCGGCAAGGGGCTTTCCTGGCAAAACCAGCAGCTGTAGTGCCGAGCCAAGCTCGGCAGGGGCCTCATGCACAATCCCGGATATCGCCGGGAATGCTCCAGCCGAGCATGGCTCGGCTCTACTAGGGGAGGCCTTCTGGGATTCCTGCTTTTCCGGCCCCAACATCGGACCTGCTTCGCGGTTTATGCCGCTCCTACAAAAGCCTAGCCACCGCTCTTCTCAGCGGTGCATGTCGTCGGTGGTGAAGCTCTCGCCACAGCCGCATTCGGCCGCTGCGTTGGGATTCTTGAAGGTGAACGTCTCGCTCAGGCCCTGCTTGCCGAAGTCGATTTCGGTGCCATCCACCAGCGGCAGGCTCTGCGCGTCCACGTAGATGCGCACGCCGTCCTGCTCGAATACGGTGTCGCCCTCGCGCTCATCCTTGGCCAGGTCGGTGACATGGCCCCAGCCCGAACAACCGGTGCGGGTCACGCCAAAACGCAGGCCAAGCGCACCCGGGGTGCCGCTGACGAAACGCTGCACGCGGGAATGGGCGATGGGGGTCAGATGAACAGCCATGATGGGGCGACTCCAGCAGAATTACGGTCCAATTATAGATGGAGGCGGTCCGCCGGACTGCAAGCGCTGATAAATGCTCGCCTGCCCGGGTGTTGAACCGCTAAAATCTCGCATTCACAGATCGAGTCGATCAACAGAGGATTCAAGTCATGACGGTGGTCAGCGTTGCACACGCCCTTGCCGGGAAGTTCCCGGAAGGCGGAGAAGTCACAGTCCGCGGGTGGGTCCGCACGGTGCGCGGCTCGGCTGGACTGGCCTTCGTCAACGTCAGCGATGGCTCGGGCTTTGCCCCGATCCAGGTCGTGGCCACCGAAGCCCTGTCCAATTTCGAAGACATCAAGAAGTTGACCCCAAGCTGCTCGGTGATCGCCACCGGCACCCTGGTCAAGTCGCAGGGCAAGGGCCAGAGCTTCGAGATCCAGGCACAAAGCCTCGAGATCGTCGGCTGGGTCGAAGACCCGCTGACCTACCCGATCCAGCCCAAGCCGATGTCGCCGGAGTTCCTGCGCGAAGTGGCGCACCTGCGCCCGCGCACCAACCTGTTCGGCGCGGTCACCCGTATCCGCGACTGCCTGTCCAAGGCCGTGCACCGTTACTTCCACGAGAACGGCTTCTACTGGATCAGCACGCCCATCGTCACCACCTCCGATGCCGAGGGTGCCGGCCAGATGTTCCGCGTCTCCACGCTGGACATGGCCAACCTGCCCCGCACCAGCGATGGCCAGATCGACTTCAGCCGTGACTTCTTCGGCAAGGAAACCTTCCTGACCGTGTCCGGCCAGCTCAACGTCGAGGCTTACTGCCTGGCACTAAGCAAGGTCTATACCTTCGGCCCGACCTTCCGTGCCGAGAACAGCCACACCACCCGCCACCTGGCCGAGTTCTGGATGGTGGAGCCGGAAATCGCCTTCGCCGACCTGGCCGAAAACGCACGTGTGGCGGAGGATTTCCTGAAGTACCTGTTCCGCGCCGTGCTCGACGAGCGCGCCGACGACATGGCCTTCATTGCCGAACGCGTGCAGAAGGACGCCATCACCCGCCTGGAAGCCTTCGTCAACGCACCGTTCGAGCGCATCGAGTACACCGACGCGATCAGCCTGTTGCAGAAGTCCGGCAAGAAGTTCGACTACCCGGTCGAATGGGGCCTGGACCTGCAGACCGAGCACGAGCGCTGGTTGACCGAGGAGCACGTCGGTCGCCCGGTGGTGGTCACCAACTACCCGGAACACTTCAAGGCCTTCTACATGCGCCTGAACGACGACGGCAAGACCGTCGCCGCGATGGACGTGCTGGCCCCGGGCATCGGCGAGATCATCGGCGGCAGCCAGCGCGAAGAGCGCCTGAACGTGCTCGACGCACGCATGGCGCAGTTCGGCCTGGATCCGGACCACTACCAGTGGTATCGCGATTTCCGTCGCTATGGTTCGGTGCCGCATGCCGGTTTCGGCCTCGGCTTCGAGCGCCTGGTGGTCTACGTCTGCGGCCTGTCCAACATCCGCGATGCGATCCCCTACCCGCGCGCACCGGGTTCGGCGGAGTACTGATTCATCTGATCCAGTAACAGGAGGCGGCGCCGTTGACCTTGTTCTTCGCTCTTTGCTTCGTCGGCGTGGCCATTGCCGGCCTCAGCGCCTTCCTGATTTTCTGGCCGTTGACGCTGGTCCATATCCGCGACCGGCATCCGGCGCTGGCCTCCGAATTCGGTGCCGGCGCCTTTTTCAAACCAGAGTGCCTGCGCTGGCTGCTGGGCCGCGGCTTCACCGGCATCGCCGACCGCTCGCTGTCCGGCTTGGCCACACCCGCCCGCATCGCCTTGCTGGTGATGCTCGGCGGACTGGGCATGGCACTGCTGTTGTGGCTTTTTTCGCAGGTAATGAAATGACTGATTTCGAGAACACTCCCGACCAGTGGTGGCTGGCACAGCTCGGCGGCACCCTGATCTGGGCGCGCCTGCGGGTCCGTCCAGGCGGCACTGCTGAAATCCTGGACAGCGATGGCAACACGCTGAGCTACGACAGCGAAGACACCGCTCGTGCACAGCTGTTCGACGCCGAGTTCGTGGCCTTTGACGGCCTGGACGAAGAAGACGCGTTGCATCGTGGTTTCTCGCTGCACGAAGTGAGCCCGCCGCAGGGCGACGACGACACGCTGCGCGAGCGCATGGTGCAGCTGCTCGGCACCCGGGTCTAAGCGGCCTTTCGTGTTCGCCCAGCGCGCCTTCGTCGAGACCGAGCTGCTCTGGCTGGACCGCCTGCTGGCGCGCGATCCATTCGTGACCCTGCTGACCACCGGCGACGACGGCCTGCCCGAACTGACCCGCGTGCCGGTGTTGTACCGGCGCGAAGGGCACAAGGTCGAACTGATCGGCCATTGGGCCAGGGCCAACAAACAGTCCCGCCAGCTCGGCCGCGCCAAGGTATTGGTCAACGGCCCGCAGGGCTATGTCTCGGCCAGCTGGTACCCGGACAAGGAAAGCGCGGCGCGCGTTCCCACCTGGAACTACGCAGCCGCTGAACTTGTCGGCGAACTGCACAGCTTCGATGACACGGCGGGCTTGGCACAGCTGCTATCGGACACCAGCAACTTCTTCGAGGCCAGCGTCGGCCAGGATTGGCAGTTTGACCCCAGCCTGGACGATCACGCTCCATCGCTGCGCGCCATCGTAGGCTTCCGCCTGGACGTGCAGCAGATCCAGATCAAGCTGAAGCTGAGCCAGAACCACCCGCAGGCAAACCAGCTGGCGGTGATCGAAGCCTTGCAGGCCCTGGACACCCCTGACGCCCGCGAACTGGCGCAGTGGATGCAGCTGTATCGCAGTGAGCACGGCGACCAGCCTGATGCCTGAGCCGCGCCCCGTTTCCCGCGACGCTGCCGTGCAAACGCGCAGCAGCGCCCTCCCCCTCAAGATCGCAAGGGAAGCTTCACCATGAAAGACATCCATAACCTGCTGCAGAAGAACCGCGAATGGGCGGACCGGATCGAGAAGGAAGATCCCGAGTTCTTCCAGCAACTGTCCAAGCAGCAGAGTCCGGAATACCTGTGGATCGGCTGCTCCGATTCGCGGGTACCGGCCAACCAGATCATCGGCATGGCGCCGGGCGAGATCTTCGTCCACCGCAACATCGCCAACGTGGTGGTGCACACCGATCTGAACTGCCTGAGCGTGATCCAGTACGCCGTGGACCAGCTCAAGATCAAGCACATCCTGATCGTCGGCCATTACGGCTGCGGCGGCGTGCATGCGGCCTTGAACAAGGTGCGTGTCGGCCTCGCCGACAACTGGCTGCGCCACGTCGGTGATGTCGCCCAGAAGCACGACGACATCCTGTCACAGATCGACGACCCGGAGCTGCGCCACGCGCGCCTGTGCGAGTTGAACGTGATCGAGCAGGTGGTCAACGCCTGCCGCTCGACCATCGTGCAGGACGCCTGGGCCCGCGGCCAGAAGCTGATGGTGCACGGCTGGGTCTACAGCCTGCGCGACGGCCGGGTCAGCGAGATGGGCATTGATGTGGGCTCGCCGGAAGAGCTGCAGCCGGCGTATGAGAAGGCGCTGTCGTTTGTGCCGCGGAAGGGCAAAAGGCACTGAGATTGAGAGCCCCTCTCCCTGCGGGAGAGGGGTTGGGGTGAGGGTCGGTCCGCGCCCAACGCACAACCAACCCTCATCCGCCCTTCGGGCACCTTCTCCCGAAGGGAGAAGGGAATACAGCAACTGCACTGCAATCACATAGGCCCCGCATGCTCCCCCTACCCCTGAACCTGCTCGGCTGGATCGAGGAACATCGCCATCTCCTGAAGCCGCCGGTCGGCAACAAGATGATCGAGAACGGTGACTTCATCGTCATGGTGGTTGCCGGCCCGAACAGCCGCAACGACTACCACTGGGACGAGGGCCCGGAATGGTTCTTCCAGCTGGAAGGCGAAATGGTGCTGCGCGTGCAGGAAGACGGCGCGGTTCGCGACATCCCGATCCGCGCCGGCGAGATCTTCCTGCTGCCACCGCGCGTGCCGCATTCGCCGCAGCGCATGCCCGGTTCGATCGGCCTGGTGGTCGAGCGCAAGCGCCTGGACCATGAGCTCGATGGCTTCATGTGGTTCTGCCAGCAGTGCAATCACAAGATCTACGAGGAGTTCTTCCACCTGAAGAACATCGAGACCGATCTGCCCAAGGTCTTCGACCGGTTCCATGCCTCGACCGAACACCGTACCTGCACACAATGCGGCGCTGTACATCCACTGCCCAGACCGGTCACGCCAGAAGCCTGAGTGGTCGGGCGCGGTTACACTGCGGGTACATCCTCGACGTGTCCGCACCGATGAACGAAACGCTGTCACCCGCCCACGCCACCGCACTTGATGCTGCCGATCCGCTGCGCCACCTGCGCAGTCAGTTCCTGATCCCGCAGCACCAGGGTACCGATCAAGCCTATTTCGTCGGCAACTCACTGGGCCTGCAGCCACGCGGCGCCCAGGCGATGGTGCTGGAAGTGATGGACCAGTGGGGCCGCATCGCCGTCGAAGGCCACTTCACCGGTCCGACGCAATGGCTGAGCTATCACCGCCTGGTGCGCGATTCGCTGGCCGGCGTGGTCGGCGCGCTGCCGCATGAAGTGGTGGCAATGAACACGCTGAGCGTGAACCTGCACCTGATGATGGTCAGCTTCTACCGCCCGAGCAGCGAGCGCCCGGCGATCCTGATGGAAGCCGGCGCCTTCCCGACCGACCGCCATGCGGTCGAGGCACAGATCCGCTTCCATGGCTTCAACCCAGCCACCGACCTGATCGAGGTGCAGCCGGACGAAGCCAGCGGCACCATTTCGATGCAGGCCATCGAGCAGGCCATCAGCGAACACGGCAAGCGTGTCGCGCTGGTACTGTGGCCGGGCGTGCAGTACCGCACCGGCCAGGTGTTCGACCTCGATGCGATCACCCGCCTCGCTCGTGCGCACGGCGCCAACATCGGCTTCGATCTCGCCCACTCGGTCGGCAACGTGCCGTTGAACCTGCACGATGTCGCGCCGGATTTCGCGGTGTGGTGCCACTACAAATACTTGAATGCCGGTCCGGGTGCGGTTGCTGGCGCCTTCGTGCACGAACGCCACGCCAGGGACACCTCGTTGCCGCGCTTCGCCGGCTGGTGGGGTCATGAGCAGGCCACCCGCTTCCAGATGGCACCGGAGTTCGTGCCCGAGCTGGGCGCGGAAGGCTGGCAGCTGAGCAATCCGCCGGTGCTCGGATTGGCTCCACTGCGAGCATCGCTGACGCTGTATGACGAGGCCGGCATGGACGCACTGCGCACCAAATCGCTGAAGATCACCGGCTACCTGGAAACCATGGTGCGTGCGCGCCTGGATCATGTGCTGCAGATCATCACGCCTGCCGAACCCGAGCGCCGCGGCTGCCAGTTGTCGCTGCGCGTGGCCGGCGGTCGCGCGCAGGGCCGCTCGCTGTTCGAGTACCTGCAATCGGTCGGCGTGCTCGGCGACTGGCGCGAGCCCGATGTCATCCGCATCTCGCCCACGCCTTTGTACAACCGCTACAGCGATGTCTACCGCTTCGTCGACGAAGTGGAAACCTGGGCTGGCGTCTGACCAACGGAATACTGTGACTTGAACACCCCCACCCCACGCAGTCTCACCCTGATCGGCGCCGGCCTGGCCGGTTCCCTGCTCGCCATCCTGCTGTCGCGGCAGGGCTGGAAGATCACCATCTACGAACGGCGCGGTGATCCGCGCATCGCCGACTACGAGTCCGGTCGCTCGATAAATCTCGCACTGGCCGAACGCGGCCGCAATGCCTTGCGCCAGGCCGGCGTCGAAGACGAAGTGATGGCCAAGGCGGTGATGATGCGCGGGCGCATGGTGCACCCGCGCGAAGGCGCGGCCGACCTGCAGCGCTACGGCCGCGATGACAGCGAAGTGATCTGGTCGGTGCACCGCAAGGACCTCAACACCACCTTGCTGCAGCTGGCCGAAGAAGCCGGTGCAACCGTGCATTTCCATCGTCGCCTGCATACCGTGGACTTTGATGCAGGCTATGCACGCTTCATCGATGACCGCGACGACCAGCCACACGACATCCACTTCAACACGCCGTTGATCGGTGCCGATGGCGCTGGCTCGGCGCTGCGTGCAGCGATGAACCGTAAGCTGCCCTTGGGCGAGCGCATCGAGTTCCTCGATCACTCCTACAAGGAACTGGAGATCCCGCCAGCAGCCGATGGCGGCTTCCAGATCGAGGCCAACGCCCTGCACATCTGGCCGCGCGGCAACTACATGTGCATCGCCCTGCCCAACGATGAAGGCACCTTCACCGTCACCTTGTTCCTGCCCAATGAGGGCGAGCCCAGTTTCGCAACGGTGCGCAATGGTGCGGAAGCAGAAGCACTGTTCCAGCGCGACTTCGCTGATGCGCTGCCGTTGATACCGGACCTGCGCGCCGACTGGGAACAGCATCCACCCGGCCTGCTCGGCACGCTGTACCTGGAACGCTGGCATCAGCGCGGCAAGGCCGTGCTGATCGGCGACGCTGCGCATGCGATGGTGCCGTTCCACGGCCAGGGCATGAACTGCGCGTTCGAAGACTGCGTGGTGCTGGCACGCTGCCTGGCCGAGTATCCCGGCACCGAAGAAGCCTTCGCCGCTTTTGAAGCCGAGCGCAAACCCAATGCCGCCGCCATCCAGCAGATGGCCCTGGACAATTATCTGGAGATGCGCGACCGCGTCGCCGACCCGAGCTACCTGCTGCAGCGCGAGCTGGAGCAGGCGCTGCAGGCGCGCTGGCCCACCCGTTTCGTGCCGCATTACACGATGGTCACCTTCCTGCACACGCCGTATGCAGTCGCGCTTGAACGCACCCGCCTGCAGCAGACCATCCTGGCCGACGCCACCGCCGGCCATGACTCGCTGGAAAACATCGACTGGGCCGGGTTGGAGCAGGTAATCCACGACCGCCTGCCGGTACTGGAAGGAGCGCACTGATGGCCGAGAGCTTCCTGTTCTATGACCTGGAAACCTTCGGCCAGGACCCGCGTCGCACCCGCATCGCCCAGTTCGCGGCAGTGCGCACCGATGCCAACCTGAAAGTCATCGACGAACCAGTCAGTTTCTACGTCAAGCCGGCCGACGACCTGCTGCCCTCGCCGGTCGCTACCTTGATCACCGGCATTACCCCGCAGCATGCGTTGGCAGAAGGTGTCAGCGAGGCCGAGGCCTTCGCCCGCATCAACGAGTTGATGAGCAAGCCACAGACCTGCACGCTGGGTTACAACACCTTGCGCTTCGATGACGAGTTTGTGCGCTACGGCCTGTTCCGCAATTTCCATGATCCCTATGAGCGCGAGTGGCGCAGCGGCAATTCGCGCTGGGACCTGCTCGACATGCTGCGGTTGGTGCACGCGCTGCGCCCGGACGGCATCAACTGGCCCAAGCGTGAAGACGGCGCCACCTCGTTCAAGCTCGAGCATCTTGCGCTGGCCAATGACGTGCGCGAAGGCGACGCCCACGAAGCACTGTCCGACGTCTACGCCACTATCGGCATGGCCCGGCGCTTCCGTGAGGCACAGCCACGCATGTGGGATTACGCACTGCGCCTGCGCGACAAACGCTATGTCGGCAGCCTGCTCGACGTGGTGGCGATGGAGCCGGTACTGCACATCTCGATGCGCTACCCGGCCAGCCGCCTATGCGCCGCACCGGTGCTGCCATTGGCGCGCCACCCGCATATCAACAACCGGGTCATCGTGTTCGATCTGGAAGGTGATATCGAACCGCTGCTCGATCTGTCGGTGGAGGAGATCACCGCGCGCCTGTATACCCGCGCGGCCGACCTGCCCGAAGGCCAGCAGCGCATTCCGCTGAAAGAGGTCCATCTCAACAAGGTACCGGCGCTGGTTGCCTGGAACCATCTGCGCGATGCCGACTTCGAACGCCTGGCCATCGATCCTGCGGTGATTGAAGCCAAGGCCGCGAAACTGCGCGCACTCGCCCCGCAGCTGGCCGAGAAGGCCCGCCAGGTGTTCGCGCGTGAGCGCGTAAATGACGGTCCGATCGACGCCGATGCCTCGTTGTATGACGGCTTCCTGGCCGAAGGTGACAAGGGCCTGCTCAGCAAGGCGCGCACTGCACCGCCGGAAGCATTGGCCGAGCTGGAACAGCGCTTCCGCGATCCGCGCCTGCCCGAGCTGCTGTTCCGCTACCGCGCCCGCAACCACCCGCAAACCCTGGACGACACCGCGCGCTCACGCTGGGATGCGTATCGTCAGCAGCGCTTTTCCACCCCGGGCATGGCCGAGCAGACCTTGCCCGAGTACATCGCGCAGATCGCCGAGTTGCGCGACGAACACAAGGACAACCCGGACTCACTGGCCTTGCTGGATGCCTTGGACCAGTGGCGCCATACCCTGCAGGACACACCATGACCCAGTATTTCAGCGATGCCAGCTTCAAGTTCCTGCGCGGGCTGGCCCGCCACAACGACAAGACCTGGTTTGCCGAGCACAAGCAGCAGTACGAAGATCATGTACGCCAGCCCTTCCTGCGCTTGATCACCGACCTGCAGCCAGACCTGAGCGAAGTCAGCACGCACTTCCAGGCCGATCCGCGCACTGTTGGTGGCTCGCTGTTCCGCATCTACCGTGACTCGCGCTTCTCTCACGACAAGGCGCCGTACAAGACCTGGCAGGGGGCTCGCCTGTTCCACGAACGTCGCAAGCAGGTACCGGCGCCGTCGTATTACATCCACCTGGCACCGGGCGAGAGCTTTGTTGGTGCTGGCATCTGGCACCCCGAGCCGGACGTACAGCGCCGCCTGCGCCAGTTCATCCTCGACAACCCCGGCAGCTGGAAGGCCGCCGCGCATGCGCCGGCCACGCGCAAGCGCTACGAGTTCGAGAGCAGCGAAAAGCTGGTGCGGCCGCCGCGCGGCTTCCCGGCCGATTTCGAGTTCATCGACGACCTCAAGCACCGCAACTGGGTGCTGTGGCGTTCGCTGGACGACGAGGTGATGACCGGCCCGCGCCTGCGCCAGACCCTGGCCAAGGACCTGGCCGCACTCGGCCCGTTCGTCGACTACCTGTGCGCCGCGCTGGACCTGGAATTCTGATTGGCGCGGGCTTCACGCAAACCAACCTGGTTTGCGGCACGCTTGGCGGCAACCTTCGACAGGAAGCCGCCATGACCAGCATCCACCTGCAAGTCTGGATCGATGCCCCGCTGGCCACCGTCTACAGCGGCCTGGCCAGCGCCGAGGGACTGAGCCGCTGGTGGATACCGCACCAGCAATCGGTCATCGACGGCGACACCGTGATCAGCCACAACCCCGGTTCCGGCCATGGCGTGGTCGCGCTGAAGCTGCTGGAGATCATCCCCGAGCGCTGCATCCGCTGGGAAGTGATCAGCCGCCACCCGCCACAAAGCCCGGCCTCGGCCTGGACCGGTACCGAAATCCGCTTCGATCTGTCACGCCGGGCCAGCCCAGGCGCCTGGCGCGGGCTGCCGCACGAAGGCGAGCCAATGACCGTGCTCGAATTCCATCACCTGGGCTGGAACGGCGACAGCGAGTACCTGGGCTTCTGCAGCCAGGCGTGGGCCGAAACCCTGGTGATGCTGCGCCGTTGGGCCGAAGCCAGCATCCCCGCACATCCCTGATCCCGAGGACAGCAACGCAATGAAGAAGTGGATACTCGCCACCGTCATCGCCATCGCAGTGCTGCTGGCCGCCTACGTGATCGGCGGCCCCTATCTGGCGATCCGCGGCATCAGCCAGGCCATCGAACAGCGTGACACCGGCAAGCTGGCGCGACACGTCGACTTCGGCGCGGTGCGGGTCAACATCAAGGCGCAGATCAACGATTACATCGTGCGCCGCGCCGGCAGCGACATGCAGTCGAGTCTGTTCGGCCAGGTCGCGCTGGGCGTGGCCGGCAACCTCACCGGCGCAGGTGTCGACACCTTCGTCACCCCGCTGGGCATTGCCGCCCTGCTGCAGGGCGACAGCCTGTGGAAGCGGGCCATCGGCGATACCGTCGGCGGCGATACCTGGGCACCGCCCTCGCCGGCCAAGCCGCTGGCCAATACCACCGGCCACTACGAGTCCCTGTCGCGCTACACCGCCACGACCCACCTGGAAGACGGGCGCGAAGTCGTGTTCGTACTCAGTCGCCAAGGGCTGCGCTGGCGACTGACCAATATCCTGTTGCCACTGGGACAGGCGCCGGGCTGACCGGCGCCATCTCCGTCAGGCAATCCTGCGCGGCTGCTCCTCGATCACACTGTCGGCGAGGAAAGCCTCCAGCGAATCATCCATCGCCTGCATCCACGGGGTGTGATGCAGCGGCGCCAACGTGCCGGTCAGCACGGAGCGGTAGCTGTAATTGCGATAACCGAGGATGTCGTCCTTCTTGTCGTGCTTCCACTGTTTGAACAGCGTGGCCACGGCCTCGACGTTGAAGTCCGGGTAGTCGGTGGCATCAAGCAGATCCCGCACGTATTCGGTCTGGAAATCGATGTCCTGCTCGGCCGATGTCGTCGCCTCCTCACGCGCCAGCCAGGCGTCGCTGTCTGCACGCATTGCATCGCTCGCCGGCAGCGTGATCCTGCCAAGGATGGCATCGCGCGCATACCAGGCCTGCGCATCGAACATGTTGAAGGTGTAGTACTGGTCCTGCATGCCCAGATAGATCAGCCTGGGATTGTCGATCCAGAACACACCCTTGTACAGATCACCGGGATACAGGCGATTGCGCGTCCGCAGGGTCAGTGCATCGGGCAGGAACGGAAAATGGTGCTGGTAACCGGTACACAGCACGATCGCATCCACGTCCTTGCTGCTGCCATCGATGAAGTGCGCGGTGTTGCCTTCAACACGCTGCAGCAGGGGTTTTTCTTCAAAGGCAGCCGGCCAGTCGTAACCGGTTGCCGCGCTGCGATAGCTGAAGGTCACCGACTTGGCGCCGTATTTGTAGCACTGCGTACCGATATCCTCGGCCGAATAGCTGCTCCCTACCAGCAGCAGATCCTTGTCTGCGAATTCGCAGGCGTCACGGAAATCATGCGCATGCAACACGCGCCCGGGGAAGCGATCCACGCCTTCGAAGAACGGCGCATTAGGGGTGGAGAAATGCCCGGTTGCAACGATCACCCGATCGAACTCCTCAGTCAGCAACTCATCCTTCTTCAGGTCGCGGACGGTGACGGTGAAACGCTCGGTTTCTTCCGAGTAGTCGACCCATTGCACCGCCATGTTGAAGCGAATCTGATCACGTACGCCGCTCTTTTCGATGCGGCCCATGATGTAGTCGCGCAGCACGGCGCGTGGCGGATAGGAGGCGATCGGGCGGCCAAAATGCTCTTCGAAACTGTAGTCGGCAAACTCCAGCGCTTCCTTCGGGCCGTTCGACCAGAGGTAGCGGTACATGCTGCCATGCACCGGTTCGCCATAAGCATCCAGCCCGGTACGCCATGTGTAGTTCCACATCCCGCCGAGATCGGATTGCTTTTCGAAGCAGACGATCTCTGGCACTTCAGCCCCACCTCGACGGGCGGATTCAAAGGCGCGAAGTTGCGCCAGGCCACTCGGGCCGGCTCCAAGAATGGCGATACGCATGGTCATTCGGGTTGTTTCTCCTGTGTAGCTGCCATCGCGTAAACGCGACGGCACTGCGCAAGGGCGCGTTATGCGCCGTGCAGGAGAGACAATGCGTCCAGTCCCGCGCGGCGCGCGAAACACCCGGCCGCCACGCAAGGCAGCGCGAAAGGGAGTGGCAGGTACATGACGCTACCGGTCGGGGAACAGGCCCCGCCCCTGGATCACCGGGTGGATGCAGTGCGGGAGGGATCTGCTGCATTCGTGCAGATCAGGACGCGGCAGGATTACCGCTGGTTCAGCTTGGAACCCGCGAAAGCGGCTTCATCCTAGCATGCGACGCAATTGTAGGAGCGGCGTAAGCCGCGAAGCCACTAATGTTGCTGAAGCGGCATTGGCTGCAATTGCAGGCAGCAAGCATTCGGTCTTGTCACCAGCTTCGCGGCTTACGCCGCTCCTACAAACAACCGGTTTAATCGGGATTGGCCACACCATGCGGCACATGGCCAGCAGCCACATGCTGACGTGCACTATCAATGTTGTGCTGCGAATCGTCGAAGAAGATATCGGCACCGAAGGCTTCCAGGAACGGGCCCTTGTGGCGGCCGCCGAGGAACAGTGCTTCATCCAGACGCACGCCCCACTCGCGCAGGGTGCGGATAACCCGCTCATGCGCTGGCGCCGAACGTGCGGTTACCAGCGCGGTGCGGATGGGCGCGGCTTCGCCGGCCGGGAACGCCGCCTGCAAGGCATGCAGTGCGGACAGGAAGTTGCGGAACGGGCCACCACTGAGCGGTTCATGCGCGCGCTCACGCTCGTGGCGACCGAATGCCTCCACGCCCTGCTCGCGCGAGATGCGCTCGCTTTCATCACCAAAGATCACCGCGTCACCATCGAAGGCGATGCGCAGCTGGGTCTTGGAACGGCCGGTATCGGTTGCCGCGGCCGAAGCAGCAGCTACCTCCTGGGCGCTCTGCGGCAGGATCGTCGCTGCGGCGATGCCGTTGACCAGCGCACGACGCACCGAGTCCGGGTTGGCCGACAGGAACAGATCGGTGCCGAACGGCTTGACGTAAGGCCAGGTCGGCTCGCCGGCGGTGAAGGTGGCACGCACGATATCCAGCTTGTAGTGCTGGATGGAGTTGAAGATGCGCAGGCCGGTGTCGGCGGAATTGCGCGACAGCAGGATCACCTCCACGCGCGGCGTCTCCACCGGCGCACCATCATTGAGTGCCAACAGCTTGCGCACCACCGGGAAGGCAACGCCAGGCTTGAGCACATCATCCTCGTGTGCCCGCTGGTAGGCGGCATAGGCCTCCAGACCTTCGCGTTCGAACAGGGCGTGGCCTTCTTCGAGATCGAACAGTGCGCGCGAAGTAACCGCAACGGTGAGAAGCCGGGGAGTGTTGTCACCCATGGACGATGAACCCAATACGATCAAGGAACGGGACCCAGTCTACCCGGAAGCGGCGCGCTTCCCCCAATCCTGAACCCCGCCAGCCCCGATCCCCAACCCTCAAACCATGAACTGCTCGCTCAGGATGCGCTCTTCGAGGTTGTGCTCGGGGTCGAACAGCAGGGTCACCTGGCGCTCGCGCGATTCACGGATGGTCACTTCCACTACATCGCGGGTTTCATGCGAATCGGCGGTGACGCTGACCGGGCGCTTGTAGGGATCGAGCACGCGGAAGCGCACTTCGGTCTCGGCCTTGAGGATTGCGCCACGCCAGCGCCGCGGGCGATACGGCGCCAACGGGGTCAAGGCGATGGTGTTCGAACCCAGCGGCAGGATCGGGCCATGCGCCGAGTAGTTGTAAGCAGTGCTACCGGCCGGCGTGGACACCAGTACGCCGTCGCAGATCAGCTCTTCCACCCGTTGCTGGCCATTGAGGTCGATGCCGATATGCGCGGCCTGGCGGGTTTGCCGCAGCAGCGATACGTCGTTGTAGGCCAAGGAACCGGTGGTGGTGCCGGATTCGGTCTGGGCGATCATCTCCAACGGCCGCAGGTAGGCGGGTTCGGCCAGAGCCAGGCGCTCGATAAGGTCGTCTTCGCGATGATGGTTCATCAGGAAGCCGACCGTGCCCAGCTTCATGCCGAACACCGGCTTGCCCTTGCCGCCATGGCGATGCAGGGTCTGCAGCATGAAGCCGTCGCCACCCAGCGGGCAGATCACGTCCGCGTCTTCCGGGTTGTGATCGCCGTAGCGGGCAGCCAGGCTGACACGGGCCTGCTGTGCGGCCTCGACAGTGCTGGCGAGGAAAGCGATTCGTGGGGACACGTGCGCGTCTTTTCGTTCGACTTGGAGGGCGAGGATAACCTGCTGGTGTGCTGACTGGTGCTTTCGTTTGCTTGGAAACTGAAGGCCAACGGCAAGAGCCTGCCCTCACCCCAACCCCTCTCCCGCAGGCGGGAGAGGGGCTCAAAGCGCCGCGAGCGCACGCATTGCCGGCAACTGCAGCTGTAGCCCCTCTCCCGCGTGCGGGAGAGGGGTTGGGGTGAGGGCAAGCTCTTGATTTTCCCAAAAGAAAACGGGCCCAAAGGGCCCGTTCTCCAAAACAAAAACCTACCGACTTAAGCGCCGTGCGCCGCCAACTGGCCTAAACGCTGCACCGCCACCGACACGGTCGGGTAATCCAGCGTCTTCTGCTCGGCCAGCTCAGCCAGCATTGCCAGAGTGAAGCGCAGGCCGCTGTCATCGCGGCCCAACCACGCAGCCACCTTGGCCTCCGCGGTCGCGCCCTTCATCGACAGCACCTGGCCAGCCAATGCACGCTGATGCGCAGCCAGCTCGTCGCGCAGTACGCCACGGGCAACCGCATGCCAACGACCGTTGACCTCCAGCGCGTCGATCTGCTCGAACAGCCACGGCATCTGCAGGGCTTCGCCCAGGCGGAAGTGGACCTTGGACACGTCCACCGGCTTGAGCTTGCGCGGACGCGCCAGTTCGATGATGTCGAACGCCGGCTCCAGGAACTGCAGTTCGGACAGCTGCTGTGCCAGTGCCGCCGGCAAGCCCTTTTCCTTCCATGCCACAACGCTGGCCTCATAGGCCGGGCGCTGCGAATCCGGCAGTACGCCCGAGGCGACACGGATGTCGTTGAACGGGCCCTGGTAGCGGTCCACTGCAGCGGTGATGCCCGGCATCGCGCCCGGACGGGTCAGCAGCCAACGCACGAACGAACGCTGCAGCTTCCAGATCACTTCCAGTGCGTCCACCTGCACCGCTTCCGGCAAGGTGCCGTCGAGCGCGTCGATCTGCGTCCACAGTGCACGTGCGTCCAGCGTTTCACGGCTGATGGTGTAGGCCTTGGCGACCTCGGCCACGGTGCGGCCGGTGTCTTCCTGCATGCGCATCAGGAAGGTGGCACCCATGCGGTTGATGGTCTGGTTGGTCACGGCCGTGGCGATGATTTCGCGCTTCAGGCGGTGACGTTCCATCGCGTCGGCGTACTTCTTCTGCAGCGGCTGCGGGAAATAACGCAGCAGCTCCTTGGACAGGTACGGGTCCTCCGGGATGTCCGATTCCAGCAGCTGCTGGAAGGCGACGATCTTGGAGTACGACAGCAGCACCGCCAGTTCCGGACGGGTCAGGCCCTGGCCGCGCAGCTTGCGTGCCGACAGCTCGGCGTCGGACGGCAGGAACTCGATCTGGCGATCCAGCAGGCCCTGCTTCTCCAGCGTACGGATGAAGTGCTGCTTGGAACCCAGACGCTTGCTGCTCATCCGCTCCATCAGGCTCAGTGCCTGGTTCTGGCGGTAGTTGTCCATCAGCACCAGCTCGCCCACCTCGTCGGTCATCGAGGCCAGCAGCTTGTTGCGCTGGTCCACGGTGAGCTTCTTGGCGCGCACGACGTCGTTGAGCAGGATCTTGATGTTGACTTCGTGGTCGGAGGTATCCACACCGGCCGAGTTGTCGATGAAGTCGGTGTTGAGCAGCACGCCAACCTGCGCGGCCTCGATGCGGCCAAGCTGGGTCATGCCCAGGTTGCCGCCCTCGCCCACGATCTTGCAGCGCAGCTCGCCACCGTTGACGCGTAGGCCGTTGTTGGCGCGATCGCCGACATCGGCATTGGTCTCGGTCGCCGACTTGACGTAGGTGCCGATGCCGCCGTTCCACAGCAGGTCAACCGGCGCCTTCAGCGCGGCATTGATCAGGTCGGTCGGGTTCATCGCCTTGATGCTGGCGTCGATGCCCAGTGCTTCACGCACTTCCGGGGTGATCTCGATCGACTTGAGCGAGCGCGGGTAGATGCCGCCGCCCTTGCTGATCAGCTTGCTGTCGTAGTCCGCCCAGCTCGAGCGCGGCACCTTGAACATGCGCGCGCGTTCCTTGAACGAGCTGGCAGCCACCGGGTTCGGGTCGAGGAAGATGTGGCGGTGGTCGAAGGCGCAGACCAGACGGATGTGCTCGGACAGCAGCATGCCGTTGCCGAACACGTCGCCGGACATGTCGCCGACGCCGACCACGGTGAAGTCCTGCTTCTGGCAGTCACGGCCCAGTGCACGGAAGTGGCGCTTGACCGACTCCCACGCGCCGCGTGCGGTGATGCCCATGCCCTTGTGGTCGTAACCAACCGAGCCACCGGAAGCGAACGCGTCGTCCAGCCAGAAACCGTGCGCGCGGGCGATGCCGTTGGCGGTGTCGGAGAACGTGGCGGTGCCCTTGTCGGCAGCGACGACCAGGTACGGATCGTCCATGTCATGACGCACCACGCCCTGCGGCGGCACGATCTTGTTGTTGACGATGTTGTCGGTGATGTCCAGCAGGCCGTTGATGAAGCGCTTGTAGCAGGCCACGCCTTCGGCGAACCAGGCATCGCGGTCCACCGACGGATCCGGCAGCTGCTTGGCGAAGAAGCCGCCCTTGGAGCCGACCGGCACGATCACGGTGTTCTTCACCATCTGTGCCTTGACCAGGCCCAGCACCTCGGTGCGGAAGTCTTCGCGACGGTCCGACCAGCGCAGGCCGCCGCGGGCCACCGGGCCGAAGCGCAGGTGGGTACCTTCCACGCGCGGGCCGCACACGAAGATTTCGCGGTACGGGCGCGGCTTGGGCAGGTCCGGCACCTTGGCGGCGTCGAACTTGAAGCTGATGTAGTCAGCCGGGCCGCCATCGGCGCGCACGCCGTCCTTGCGGACCATGTAGTAGCTGGTACGCAGGGTGGCTTCGATCACGCCGATGAAGCTGCGCAGGATGCGGTCTTCATCCAGGCTGGACACGCCGTCGAGCAGCTTGATCAGCACTTCGTGGACCAGCGCCATGCGCGCGGCACGGTCGCTCTTGCGCGCCTTGACCACGCCGTCGAGCAGCTTGAGGGTGGCAGCGTCGTCAGCGGCCAGTTGCTTGAACTGGGCCAGCTGCGCGTCCAGCACCGCCTTGTCGGCCGCCGGGGTCGGCTCGAAGCGGGCTTCAAACAGCTCAACGATCAGGCGCGCCAGCAGCGGGTAACGGTTGAAGGTGCCTTCCACGTAGGCCTGCGAGAACGGCACGCCGATCTGCAGCAGGTACTTGCAGTAGCCACGCAGCATCGACACCTGGCGCCAATCCAGACCGGCACCCAGCACCAGACGGTTGAAGCCGTCGTTCTCGGCATCGCCGTGCCAGACGCGGGCGAAGGCATCGCTGAAGGAGGCATTGGCGCTGGCCGGGTCGATCGCACCGATGGTGGATTCGACTTCGAAGTCCTGCACGTACACAGGCGCTTCGTCGACCATCAGCTTGTACGGGCGCTCGGCGATCACACGCAGGCCCATGTTCTCCATCATCGGCAGCACGTCGGACAGCGGAATGTCTTCCAGCTGGCGGTACAGCTTCAGGCGCAGGCCATCGACCTCGTCACGACGGATTGCCTGCAGGCTCAGGCGCAGATCGTCCGGGCCGGTCAATGCATCCAGCTGGGCGACGTCGGCCGCGGCGATTTCAGCGCTGGAGTCCTCGATGTAACCAGCCGGCAGTGCCTTGCCGATACGCGAGGCAATGCGCAGGCCTTCGCCTTCGCCGTGGCTGGCGACCAGTGCTTCGCGCAGATCGTCCTGCCAGTTGCGCAGCACGTGGGCCAGGCGCTTCTCCATGCCCTCCACGTCCAGCTCCAGGCTCTGCCCGGCCTTGGGACGCACGATCAGGTGCACCTGGGCCAGCGGCGAGTCACCCAGCACCACGCTGGAATCGACGTATTCGCCCTGCAGGGCATCCTTGAGCATGCTTTCAACGCGCAGGCGCACGTCGGTGTTGAACCGCTCGCGCGGCAGGAACACCAGCGCCGAGATGAAGCGGCTGAACTTGTCGCGGCGCAGGAACAGGCGGCTACGCACGCGCTCCTGCAGGCCGAGCACGCCCATGGCGGTGCGGAACAGCTCGTCCTCGCTGGACTGGAACAGTTCTTCGCGCGGCAGCGACTCCAGGATGTGGCGCAGTGCCTTGCCGCTGTGGCTGGACAGGCTCAGGCCCGAACGCGCCATCACGTTTTCATAGCGCTGGCGCACCAGCGGGATTTCCCACGGGCGGCGGTTGTAGGCGCTGGAGGTGAACAGGCCGAGGAAGCGCTGCTCGCCGATGATCTTGCCCTTGGCGTCGAATTCCAGCACGCCGATGTAGTCCATGTAGCCGCCGCGGTGGATATGCGAGCGGGCATTGGTCTTGGTCAGGATCAGTGCGTCGTGCAGGCTGCTGGTGGCGTTCAGGCCTTCGGCGGCCAGGCCCTTGACCGGGCGCGCAACCATCGTGTCCTTGCCACGCATCAGGCCCAGGCCGGTGCCGTTCTGGGCGACCAGCACTTCTTCCTTGCCCTTCTTCTCCACCTTGTATTCGCGGTAGCCGAAGAAGGTGAAATGGTTGTCAGCGGCCCAGCGCAGGAACTCCTGTGCCTCGGCGCGCGAGGCCTTGCTCACCGGCAACGGACGCTTGCCCAGGTCGTCGGCCAGCGCCATCGCCTTGTCGGTCATCGGCTGCCAGTCATTGACGATGGCGCGCACGTCTTCCAGCGCGCCACTGACGCGCTTGGCAACGGCATCCAGCGCATCGGCCGGCTGGCGATCGATCTCCAGCAGCATCACCGATTCCAGCTTGCCCTCGCCCACGCCGGTCAGCTTGCCAGCCTTGTCGCGGCCGATGCTGATCACCGGATGGCCCAGCACGTGCACGCCGATGCCCTGCTCGGCCAGCGCCAGCGTCACCGTGTCCACCAGGAACGGCATGTCGTCGTTGACGATCTGCAGCACGGTATGTGCCGATTCCCAACCGTCAGCCTTCAGCGTCGGGTTGAACACGCGCACGTTGGCCTTGCCCGGCTTGCGGGTGCGGGCGAACTCCAGCATGCCCGCAGCCAGCACCGCCCAATCATCGGCCGAGTGCAGCGTGAACTCATCGGCTTCCATGCGCTTGTAGAACGCCGTAGCAAAAGCCACTGCCTGCGCCTGTGCGGCCGCAGCGGGATAACGCTTCCGCAAGGCTGCAAATACCGGCTCTAGCGAGAGGCCAGCTACCGCGATGTTCTGCTTCACAGCTGGTTTGGATTTCGTCTTTGCGGACTTGGCAGCACTGTTTTGCGATTTCATGGCAGAGCTTTGGGTGTTGCTCGTTTGGAGAAACCGCGATTGTATCGCTGGTAACAAAAAGAACCTTGCTGCAGGGCCGCATTATCTGCATCGCAATTTTCTGGCGAGCGGTAGCAACAGCCATGGTTTTACTGCTACACGATCCGCAAACGATGTCCGCCACCTGAATCTCATTCGCTCACCGGGCACAGTGAAAGACGAATTACGTTGCGGCGTTTCTGAACTGGACGGTATAGTCCACCGCTTATGCAAACCCCCTCTGCCACCTCCGCGCCAACCGACGCGCGTAACCAGCGCGTGCTCGAAGCAGTGCGTGAGCTATTGTCCCAACAAGGCATACACCTGAGTATGGATTCGATAGCGGCGGCGGCAGGTTGTTCCAAGCAGACCCTCTACAGCCGCTACGGCTGCAAACGCGAGCTGCTGCGGCAGGCCATGCAGCTGCATGTGTCCACCGCGACGGCGGCGTTATCCGTATGTGAAGAAAAGCCGCTGCACGAGACCGTCCTCGACTTTGCCATCGGCTACCTCGAGCATCGCAACAAGCCCAATGTCCGTCGCACCGCGCAGCTGATCGGTGCCAGCGTGCATGAGTTCCGCGACGAAGCGCAGTTCATGTACCAGGGAAGCAACGAAGCCCTCCGCAACCATGTCGCTGAATGGATGCAAACCGAGATGCAGCGCGGTCGCCTCAAGCATGACGACCCGCAGTTCATGGCCGAGCTGTTGATCAGCATGATCGCAGGCCAGGATTTTGAACGACAGCGCTTTCACACCCCCTACCGCGATGATCCACAAGAGCGTCGCCGCTGGGCCGAATTTGCCACCGACGGCTTCCTGCGTGCCTTTGCCTGCACGTACCACGCCGCCGCAGCTCCAAATAAAAACAACACCCGGAGTTTCTCCTGATGACCGCCCCACTCCGTCTCCTCGCTCTCACCTGTGCAGCGACATTGAGCCTTGCCGCCTGTAAGAAACCGCAGGAGCAAGCCGCACCGCCCCCGCAGGACGTTGGCGTAGTCGACGCCAAACCGCAGACCCTGCCGCTGCAGCGCGAACTGGTGGGGCGCCTGTCGCCGTTCCGTTCCGCCGACGTCCGCGCCCGCGTGGCCGGCGTGCTGCAGAAGCGCGTCTATGAAGAAGGCAGCGCGGTCAAGGAAGGCCAGGTGCTGTTCCTGATCGACCCGGCACCACTGCAGGCCGCACTGGCCTCCGCCGAAGGCGCACTGGCTTCGGCCCGCGCCACGTATGCCAACGCGCGCGCCACCGCCACCCGTGCCCGTTCGCTGGCACCCCAGAGTTATGTATCCAAGTCCGACCTGGACAGTGCCGAGGCCGCTGAGCGCTCCTCCGCCGCCGCCGTGCAGCAGGCCGAAGCCGCGGTCACCACCGCCCGCATCAACCTGGGCTATGCCCGCGTCACCGCACCGATCGCCGGCCAGGCCGGCAAGCAGCAGGTCACCGAAGGTGCGCTGGTCGGCCAGGGCGATGTGACCCTGCTGACCACCGTCGACCAGATCGACCCGCTGTACGTGAACTTCTCGATGACCGCCGACGAGCTGAGCCTGCTGCGCGCAGCCCAGGACAAGGGCGCAGTGGCACTGGCCGGCGACGGCAAGACCACCGTGCAGGTCAACCTGCCCGACGGCAGCGCCTACGCGCACGAAGGTTCCCTGGACTTCTCCTCGACCACGGTTGATCCGGCCACCGGCACCGTGTCGCTGCGTGCGCAGCTGCCCAACCCGGACCACATCCTGCTGCCAGGCTCGTTCGTCAGCTTCAAGGCCAACCTGGGCGAGCGCCACAACGCCTTCCTGGTGCCGCAGCAGGCAGTACAGCGCGATACCCAGGGCGGCTACGTGCTGATCGTCGGCAAGGACGGCAAGGTCGTGCGCAAGAACGTCACCCTGGACAACCAGCAGGGCGGCAACTGGCTGGTCTCCTCCGGCCTGGCCGCTGGTGACCAGGTCATTGTTTCGGGCATACAGAAGGTCAAGGAAGGCGCACCGGCCACGGCCAAGCCCTGGCAGCCCGATGCCGCCAAGCCCGCCACTGGCGCGCCTGCGGCAGCCCCGGCGAAGAAGGAATAACGGGACTCCGTCATGCCTAAATTTTTCATCGAGCATCCCGTCTTCGCCTGGGTGGTGGCGATCCTGATCTCGCTTGGCGGCGTGATCTCGATCCTCAACCTGGGTATCGAGTCCTACCCGAGCGTGGCGCCACCGCAGGTGACGGTCACCGCCAATTATCCGGGCGCCAGCGCGTCCACCGCGGAAAAATCGGTCACCCAGGTGATCGAGCAGCAGCTGACCGGCATCGACAACCTGATGTACTTCAGCTCGTCGTCGTCCTCCACCGGCCGCGTCACCATCACCCTGACCTTCGACAGCGGCACCGACGCCGACATCGCCCAGGTGCAGGTGCAGAACAAGGTGTCGCTGGCGACGCCTCGCCTGCCCTCGGAAGTGACCAAACAGGGCGTGGTGGTGGCCAAGGCCAACGCCGGCTTCCTGATGGCCATCGGCGTGCGCTCGGATGACGGCACCGTCGACCGAGATGCGTTGAACGACATCGTTGGCGCGCGCGTGCTGGAACAGGTTTCGCGTGTTCCCGGCGTCGGCAGCACCCAGCAGTTCGGTTCCGAGTACGCCATGCGCGTATGGCTGAACCCGGAAAAGCTGCAGGGTTACCACCTGTCGGCAACCGACGTGTACAACGCCATCGGCACCCAGAACCTGCAGTTCGCTGCCGGCTCAGTCGGCGGCGACCCGGCTCCCAACGGCCAGGCCTTCACCGCCACCGTGGCTGCCGAAGGCCGCTACAGCTCGCCGGAAGAGTTCGAGAACACCATCCTGCGGGCCAACAACGACGGCAGCGTGGTCAAGCTGAAGGATGTCGCCACGGTTTCCTTTGGCGCCTCCAACTACGGCTTCGACACCAAGTACAACGGCAAGCCGGTGGCGGTGTTCGCCATCCAGCTGCTGCCGGGTGCCAATGCACTGGACGTGTCCGAGGCCGTGCGCTCGAAGATGGATGAGTTGGCCCCGAGCTTCCCGCCCGGCGTGAGCTGGTTCACCCCCTACGACAGCACCACCTTCGTCACCATCTCGATCGAGGAAGTGGTCCATACCCTGGTCGAGGCCATCATCCTGGTGTTCCTGGTGATGCTGGTGTTCCTGCAGAACTTCCGCGCCACCATCATCCCCACCCTGGTCATCCCGGTGGCCCTGCTCGGCACCTTCATGGGCATGCTGGCGATCGGCTTCACCATCAACCAGCTGACCCTGTTCGCGATGGTGCTGGCGATCGGCATCGTGGTCGATGACGCCATCGTCGTCATCGAAAACGTCGAACGCATCATGACCGAGGAAAAACTCGATCCGAAGCCGGCGACACAGAAAGCCATGGGCCAGATCACCGGCGCGGTGGTGGCCATCACCGTGGTGCTGGCGGCGGTGTTCATTCCGTCCGCGCTGCAGCCGGGTGCCTCGGGTGAGATCTACAAGCAGTTCGCACTGACCATCGCCATGGCGATGGCGTTCTCCGCCCTGCTGGCGCTGACCTTCACCCCGGCGCTGTGTGCGGCCTTCCTCAAGCCGACCCACAACGACAACCCGAACTGGGTCTACCGCACCTTCAACAAGTACTACGGCAAGCTGGAAAAGAGCTACGTCGGCACCGTCGGCGGCGTCATCAAGCACGCCCCGCGCTGGCTGATGGTGTTCGCCCTGTTGCTGGTACTGTGCGGCTTCCTGTTCACCCGCCTGCCGGGCAGCTTCCTGCCAGAAGAAGACCAGGGCTATGCGCTGGCCATCGTGCAGTTGCCGCCGGGTGCCACCAAGACCCGTACCAGCGCCGTGTTCGATCAGCTGCTTGGCACCTTGCAGGACGAGGAAGCCTTTGAAGGCCTGATGCAGATCACCGGCTTCAGCTTCATCGGTGCCGGCGAGAACGTGGGTATGGCCTTCGTCCGCCTCAAGGACTGGAGCGAGCGCAAGGAAACCGCGCCCGAGTTCATCCAGAAAATGAACCAGAAGGCCTACGGCATCAAGGATGCGCAGATCTTCTTCGTCAACCTGCCAACCGTGCAGGGCCTGGGTCAGTTCGGCGGCTTCGACATGTGGCTGCAGGACCGTACGGGCGCAGGCCAGGACGCCTTGATGGATGCGCGCAACACCTTGCTGGGGGCCGCCAGCCAGGACAAGTCGCTGGTTGGCGTCCGCCCCAACACCCTGGAAAACGCGCCGCAGCTGCAGTTGAAGGTTGACCGCGTGCAGGCCCAGGCCATGGGCGTGTCGGTCAATGATGTGTATACCGCCATCCAGATGATGCTGGCGCCGGTCTACGTCAACGACTTCTTCTACGGCGGCCGCATCAAGCGCGTCAACATGCAGGCCGACGCAGCCTACCGCACCGGCCCGGAATCGCTGAACAGCTATTTCGTACCGAGCTCGCTGAGCAAGGACGCAACCGGCCAGCCGGCGATGATCCCGCTCAGCGCGGTGGTGAAGTCGGAGTGGATCTACGCCCCGCCGGCCCTGAACCGCTACAACGGCTATTCGGCAGTCAACATCGTCGGTGCGCCGGCGCCGGGCGGCAGTTCCGGCCAGGCCATGAGCACGATGGAGCGACTGGTGCATGACGACCTGCCGGTGGGCTTCGGCTTCGACTGGTCGGGCATGTCCTATCAGGAAATCCTCGCCGGCAACGCCGCAACGCTGTTGATGGTGTTGTCGATCGTGGTGGTGTTCCTGTGCCTGGCAGCGTTGTATGAGAGCTGGTCGATCCCGGTCTCGGTGCTGCTGGTGGTGCCGATCGGCATCCTCGGGGCGGTGGTGTTCTCGCTGCTGCGCGGCCTGCCGAACGATCTGTACTTCAAGATCGGCATGGTGACGGTGATTGGCCTGGCGGCGAAAAACGCGATTCTTATCGTCGAGTTCGCGGTGGAGCAGCGTGCTGCCGGCAAGACCTTGCGCGAAGCCACCATCGAAGCGGCACACCTGCGTTTCCGCCCGATCCTGATGACCTCGTTCGCCTTCATCCTCGGCGTACTGCCGATGGCCATCTCCACCGGTGCCGGCGCCAATGCCCGTCACTCGCTGGGTACCGGCGTGATCGGCGGCATGTTGTTCGCCACCGTGATCGGCGTGCTGCTGATCCCGCTGTTCTTCGTGAGCGTGCGGCGCATGCTCGGTGACAAGCTGGACGAACAGTCCAAGGAGTACATCGCGCAGCACAAGGTGCACGCGATCCAGAAGGACCGCTGATAGAAAAGCCCCGGCACTGCCGGGGCTTTTTTTGGGGGCCCTGTAGTGGGGGGGGGGGGGGGGGGGGGGGGGGGGGGGGGGGGGGGGGGGGCGGGCGGGGGGGGGGGGGGGGGAGGTGTTTGGGGGGGGGGGGGGGGGCGGGGGGCGGGGGCGAGGCGCGG
>NZ_JBRREC010000041.1:0-37880 GCF_056760015.1 Stenotrophomonas sp. STEN029
CGCGCCGGGCGGGCGCCGCGCTGCTGTCCCCCCCCCCCCCCCCCCTCCCCACCTTCCCCCCCCCCACCCCCCCCCCCCGGGTCGGTGCTTTTTTGTTCCCCCCCCCCCCCCCCCCCCCCCCCCCCCCGGTTTTGTGCACTACCCCGTTGGTGGCGGTGCGAGTGGCCTGCAAGGCTGGCAAAATAGGGGATCGTCCGTTTTGCGAAGCCCCCTGCCATGCGTCTTTCCCGCTTCCACCTGCACACCACCAAGGAAACTCCCGCCGACGCCGAGCTGGTCAGCCATCGGCTGATGCTGCGCGCGGGCATGATCCGCAAGCTGGCATCGGGCCTGTACACCTGGTCGCCGCTGGGCCTGCGGGTGCTGCGCAAGGTGGAAACCATCGTCCGCGAGGAAATGAACCGCGCCGGTGCAGTGGAGCTGCAGCTGCCGACCATCCAGCCCAAGGAACTGTGGGAAGAAACCGGTCGCTGGGAAAAGTTCGGCGGCCAGCTGCTGAAGATCAAGGACCGCAAGGAGCAGGAATACTGCTACAGCCCCACCGCCGAGGAGGCCATTACCGACTTCGCGCGCCAGGAGCTGTCCAGTTACAAGCAGCTGCCGGTCAATTTCTACCAGGTGCAGACCAAGTTCCGCGACGAAATCCGTCCGCGTTTCGGGGTCATGCGCTCGCGCGAGTTTCTGATGAAGGATGCCTATTCCTTCCATCTGGACGACGCCAGCCTGGTCGCCGAATACGAGAACATGAAGGCCGCCTACACCCGTATCTTCACCCGTCTGGGCCTGGAGTTCCGCGCGGTGCAGGCCGATTCCGGCGCGATCGGCGGTGATGCCTCGCAGGAATTCCACGTGATTGCCGATTCCGGTGAAGACGCGCTGGTGTTCTCCACCGGCTCGGACTACGCCGCCAATGTGGAAGCCGCGATTGCCGCTGATCCGGCAGCGCGCGGCGCCGCCAGCGAAGAACTGCGCAGGATTGACACCCCCACCCAGAAGACCTGCGAGGAAGTCGCCGCGCTGATGGGCATCGCCCTGTTGCGCACGGTGAAGTCGATTGCGGTAATGACCACTGAGAATGAATTCGTGCTGGCCCTGGTCCGTGGCGACCACGAAGTCAACGAAATCAAACTGGCCAAGGTGGCTGGCCTGGCGGATTACCGCATGGCCAGCGAGGCCGAGATTGCCGATTATCTGGGCAGCGAGCCGGGTTTCCTTGGCCCCTTGAATCCGCGCAAGGCGATCCGTGTTGTCGCTGACCGCGAAGTCGCGGCAATGGCCGATTTCGTGGTCGGTGCCAATGAGAAAGGCCTGCATATTGCCGGCGTCAACTGGGGCCGCGACCTGGCCGAGCCGGAAGTGGCCGATATCCGCAACGTCGTGGCCGGCGACCGGGCCCAGGACGGCGGCGAACTGAAGATTACCCGCGGCATCGAGGTTGGCCACGTATTCCAGCTCGGCCGCCAGTATGCGCAGGCACTGAAGGCCACCGTGCTGGACCAGAACGGCAAGGCTGCAGTGATGGCGATGGGGTGCTACGGCATTGGCGTATCACGCATCGTCGCCGCCGCCATCGAACAGAACCACGATGACGCCGGCATTATCTGGCCGGTCAGCATGGCGCCGTGGCAGGCCGTGGTATGCATGATCAACCCGAAGCAGGACCCGACGGTAACTGCCGCCGCCGAAGCGCTGCTGGCCGAACTGCAGGCCGCTGGCGTGGATGCTGCACTGGACGACCGCGGCCTGCGTCCGGGCCAGATGTTTGCCGATATGGAACTGATCGGCATTCCGCATCGCATCGTGGTGTCGGAGCGCGGGCTTGCCGCTGGCACGGTTGAATACCGCGCACGCAACGCCGCCGAGGCAGAGAATCTGGACCAGGCCACGGTGATCAGCAAGATCATCGGCTGACGTTGATCGCTTATAACGCCGGGACATTGTCCCGGCGTTTTCATTTCCGGATAACATCGAAAACGCTATTAATCTGTCATTACCGCGATCAGCCCGGTATGCTTTGTTGCGCTGCCACGGAATGGCATACACCCCCCAACCCATTATCCGGAGTAGTTATTCGATGAGTATCGATCTGTCCCAGCTGTCGGCCAAAGAACTGGCCGTTCTTATCCGTGACGCACAGAAGCGCAAAACCGTTGTAGCCAAGCGCCAGCCGATTGCCAAGGCCCGCGCCCTGGTTGCCGCTGCGGCAAAGAAGGCTGGTTATACCGTCGAAGAGCTGTTCGGCACCGGCGCCGCCGTTGCAGTGAAGGCCCCGCGTGGCGCCAAGGCCAGCAAGGGCGCTGCCAAGACCGGCCGCAAGCTGCCCAAGGTTGAGCCGAAGTACCGCAACCCGGCCAATGCCGCTGAAACCTGGACCGGCCGTGGCAAGCAGCCACGCTGGCTGGCCGAATACACCAAGGCAGGCCGCAAGGTTGAAGATTTCCTGATCCAGAAGTAATTATTCTGGAATATGGATTACAAAACGCCGGCAGATTGCCGGCGTTTTCTTATTGCATTTCTGTATTCACAGTCGCCACAAATTGTTTATTGCAGGTACTCGCTGGCCAAACGAACGACAAAGTAGCCCGGGTAAGCACAGCGCACCCGGGAGCTTTGGATTCCGGTGATCCTGCAGACAATCCGCGGACAGCCCCGGGTGCGCTGCGCTTACCCGGGCTACACAATCACCAGCATCCTGCAATGCGGCGCTGGCAGCGCCGCCTGATTACCCCTGGCAGCAACCGCCCCGGTTACAGATTCTTGCGCGCCGGCACCAGCAGGTTACCGAACAGCAGGCCGGCCACCAGCGCCATCACCACATTGACCACGGTCAGCAGCGCCGATTCGCCGGCGCTCACATTCTGCTGCTGGATCAGGCTCAACACCCCGCGCAGGCTGGTACTGCCGGGCACCAGCATGATGATGCCGGGCAGACGGATGATCGCCCCCGGGCGCTGGACGATGCGTCCAAACAGATTGCCGGCGGCAGTCACCGTCATCGCCGCCAGAAAGATGCCGGCCGGCGCGCCCCATTGCTGTCCGCCGTAGCGGGAAATCGCATAACCAGCAACCGAGGCGGCCATTACCCAGAGGTAATCGCGCCGGCTGGCGCGGAACAGCATGGCGAACGCGAATGAGGCGACCAGCACCGAGCCCCATTCCACCCAGTTGGATTGCGGCCGCGAGGCGCGGATGATCGGCTCCAGGCCAATGGAATTGGCGATGGTCACCGCGATCATCGCGCCCACCGTGAGTTTCATGATGGTGGTCAGCGCGCCGGCGAAGCGCGCCGTACCGGACACCCAATGCCCGCTGGCAAGTTCATTGACCGAGTTGGTCAACGCCATGCCGGGCAACAGCACCACCAGCGAGGCGATGATGGTGGAGTTCATGTTCAGCGGCCCGATGAAACTGGCCACCAACACCGCCACAAAGCCCGCCAGCAACGCCGCCAGGGCTTCGCCGGCCTCGCGTGTGGCAACGCGGCGGTCGGTATAGAACAGCATCAGGCCGATCAGCAGACCGGTGATGCCGGCGGTGGCGATATCCAGCCACGGCAGCCGCCACAGGCCGGCCACGCCAGCCGAGCCCAGGGTGAACGAGGCCAGCAGCTGGATCTTGCTGCGCAGGCCACCGTCCTTGTCGAGCTGGCGCAGCGCGGTATGCCCCTGCGCGATCGACATCTGCCCGGCGGAGACCGCATCGGCGATCTGGTCGGCCATGGCCAGCTTGTGCAGATTGGTATCGCCCGGCCCCAGCCGGATCACGCGGGTGATGTCACTGGAGCCGATGGCGCGGGTCGGGTCGCTGAAACTCAGGATCAAGCCGGTCGGGTTTGACCATGGCTCGCAATCCAGGTCCAGCTGCTGCGCCAATGCGACCACTGCCGCCTCCAGGCGCTGGGCAGTTGTGCCATAACTGTGCAGACGCCCAGCCATCTCCGAAACGAAGGCCACACGTTGCGCATAGGTAGCGCGATTGGAAGCAGTGGCCGGGGCAGCGGCAAGGGTTTCGGCAGACATGGCCGCTAGTATCACCTGAAGCGGATGAAATACTCATCTGGCTTGAAGGGCGGACAGGTTATTCTCCGTAACCAATGGTCACCATGAAAGACATTCCCCCGCCCGATTGCGTTCTGCCCCCCGATGCGGACGGCCTGCTCAGGCTTTCCGGCAATTGGACCTTGGCGACCGCACTGCGCTCCAGCGAGGTATTGCATGCCCAGACCGGGACCGTAACCGGCATCGATGCGCGCGCCATCGACCGGCTGGATTCGGCCGGTGTACTGCTGTTGCTGCGCTATGCGCACAAGCTTGGGCTGCAGGATGACGCGCTGCAGTTCCGCAGCGACCATCAGGCGCTGGTCTGCACCATCGAGGAAGTCGCCGATGAACGCCCCAAGCCGCAACGCGACTACGGCGTCGCCGCCGCCTTGGATCGCCTCGGCCGCTCGGTGCATGCCATTGCCGGCAACATCGTGGTGCTGGTCAACTTCCTCGGCGAGAACCTGGCCAAGCTGGCGCGGCTGTTCCGCCAGCCACGCCGATTCCGGCTCACCGCCGCGGTCAACCAGATGGAAGAGGTTGGCCTGAACGCGGTGCCGTTGGTGGCTTTGCTGTCGTACCTGGTGGGCGCGGTGATCGCCTTCCTCGGCTCCACCATCCTGCGCGACTTCGGCGCGGAGATTTACGTGGTGGAGCTGGTCTCGATCGCCTTCCTGCGCGAATTCGCGGTGCTTCTCACCGCCATTGTGCTGGCTGGCCGTACCGCCAGCGCCTTTACCGCGCAGATCGGCGCGATGAAGGCGCGCGAGGAAATCGACGCCATCCAGACCCTGGGGCTGGATCCGATCGACCTGCTGGTGCTGCCACGCGTGGTCGCATTGCTGATCATGCTGCCCTTGCTGACTTTCGTGGCGATGATCGCCGGCCTCGCCGGTGGCGTCACCGTCGGCGCCTTCGACCTGGATATCCCGCCGCAGATGTACCTGGCGCGCATGCACGACACCATCGAGGTGCGGCACATGCTGGTCGGCCTGTCCAAGGCACCGGTGTTCGCACTGATCATCGCGCTGATCGGCTGCCTGGAAGGCCTGAAGGTAGAAGGCACGGCACAGTCGGTGGGCGAACGCACCACCTCCAGCGTGGTGCAGACAATCTCGTTGGTCATCATCCTCGACGCGCTGGCCGCGTTGTGGTTCATGCACATGGGCTGGTGATGGGATGAGCACGATGGAAGACGCCAACACCGACGGCAGCGACCTGGCCATCCGCGTGCGCGGGCTGGTCAATCGCTTTGGCAGCCAGACCGTGCACGATGGGCTGGATCTGGACGTACGCCGTGGCGAGATTCTCGGCGTGGTCGGCGGTTCGGGCACCGGCAAATCGGTATTGATGCGCTCCATCCTCGGCCTGCGCACGCCCGATGCCGGGCAGATGGAAGTGCTGGGCGTGGATGCGCGCTCAAGCAACCCGGCCGACCGCCTGCGCATCGAGCGCAATACCGGCGTGCTGTTCCAGGATGGTGCCCTGTTCTCCTCGCTGACGGTCGGCGAGAACGTGCAGGTTCCGCTGAAGGAGCATCACCCGGAACTCAGCGAGCGCTGGCACTACGAATTGGCCTTGTTGAAAGTGAAGCTGGCCGGCCTGCCCGCCGACGCCATCAACAAGCTGCCTTCGCAGCTTTCCGGCGGCATGCGCAAGCGCGCCGGCCTGGCCCGTGCGCTGGCGCTGGATCCGCCCCTGCTGTTCCTGGACGAACCCACCGCCGGCCTCGACCCGATTGGCGCAGCCGCCTTCGATCACCTGATCAAGACGTTGCAGGAAGCCCTGGGCCTGACCGTGTTCCTGATCACCCACGACCTGGACACGCTCTACGCCATCTGTGACCGCGTCGCGGTGCTGGCCGACCACAAGGTCATCGCCAACGCACCGCTGCCTGAAATCGAACAACTCGACCATCCGTGGATACGCGAATACTTCCACGGCCCCCGCGCCCGCGCCGCGCGCGGCCTTCAGCACGAGCCCGCCTGATATGGAAACCAAAGCCAACTACGTCCTGATCGGTGCCTTCACCCTGCTCATCGGCGTTGCCCTGCTCGCCTTCGGGCTATGGGCGGCCAAGTACTCCTCCGACCGCACCTGGCAGGAATACCGGGTGGTGTTCACCGAGGCGGTGACCGGTTTGTCGGTGGGCAGCCCCGTGCAATACAACGGCATCGCGGTCGGCTCGATCACCGAGTTGACCCTGGCTCCCGATGATCCGCGCAAGGTAGTGGCCAAGCTGCGGCTCAACTCCACCACGCCGGTCAAGACCGATACCCGCGCCAAGCTGGCCATCACCAGCCTGACCGGACCATCGATCATCCAGCTCAGTGGCGGTACCCCGCAGGCCGCCGCACTGACCGCGGTCAGCAAGGAACCGGTGCCGACCATCGCAACCTCACCGTCGGCACTGCAGAACATCACCGACGTCGCCAACCGCGTGGTCGAGCGCATGGACGAACTGCTCAGCGATGAGAACGTCCGCAAGATCACCACCACCCTGGCCCACCTGGAAACCATCAGCGGCGGCCTGGCCGACCGCGACGAAGGCACCCAGGCCTTGCTGGTGGAAGCACGCGATGCGGCACGCAACCTCAACGTCACCCTCGGTTCGGCCAACGGTGCCATCAAGAACCTGGACGAGAACGTGCTGCGGGAACTGCCTGCAACGATGGACAAGCTTGATACCAGCCTGGCCAAACTCGACTCCGCCGCCGGCAACGCCGACGCCATCCTTGGCGAGAACCGCGCGGCCATCAACAGCTTCGCCAATGACGGCCTGGCCCAGCTTGGCCCGACCCTGACCGAACTGCGCGGCCTGATCCGCGACCTGCGCCGGGTCAGTGACCGGCTGGAGAACAACCCGGCACGCTACCTGCTCGGCCGCGACGCCCCGAAGGAGTTCGAACCCAAATGAAGCGCATTTCCCTGATCAAACTGCTCGCCCCGGCCTGCCTGCTGGCTTTGGCCGGCTGCTCCGTATTGGCCGGCGGCGACCGCCAGTCCATCACCATCTATGCGCCTCAAGTCAGGGTGCAGGCCGATCCCGGCTGGCCGCAGGTCAGCTGGCAGCTGGCCATCGCCAAACCCAGCGCCGCCCGCCTGATCGACAGCCCGCGCATCAACGTGCGGCCAACGCCGGGTGAGCTGGAGGTCTACCGCGGTGCGACCTGGGCGCAGCCGGCCACCGACATCCTGGAAGACACCTTGCTGCGTGGCTTCGAGGACTCGGGGAAGATCGATGCGGTTGCACGCATCGCCACCGGCATCCGCTCCGACTACAAGTTGACCACCGACCTGCGCCGCTTCGAATCGGACTACCGCGGCGGCGACGTGCCAGCGGCCACCATCGAGCTCAACGCAAAACTCATCCACAGCCTGGACCAGCGCGTGGTTGCCGCCCGCACCTTCGTCGTCGCCGAACCGGCCGCCAGTGCCGAGATCAGCAGCGTGGCTGCCGCCTTCGAAACCGCGTTGAACAAGACCAGCAGCGAGCTGATCGGCTGGACCCTGCTCAGCGGCCAGCGCGATGCGGCACAGCTGCGATCTGACGGAAAGTGAGATTGATGCGTTCGCCCAACACCCGCGCGGTCTTGGGCAGCGCATGCTGGTAGTCGCGCTGGCACTGCCCGCGCATCAGCAGCAGGTCGCCGTGGCCGAGCAGGTACTCGAACTTCTGCGCAGGATCATCGCGACGCCGCAGTAGAAAGCGCCGTGGTGCCCCAAGGCTCAGCGAGGCGATCAACGGCGTCGGCCCCAGTTCAGGCTCGTCATCGCTGTGCCAGCCCATGCTGTCACAGCCATCGCGGTAACGGTTGAGCAGCACGCTGTTGAAGCGGCCGGCACAGGCCTGCTGCACCTGCTCGCGCAACTCCAGCACTGCCGGCGCCCAAGGATGTGGAAGGAAATCCGCACCCGAATAGCGATAGTGCGCATCAGCATCGCCCATCCAGCAACTAAGCCGCGGCGAATCCAGCCAGCGCCCGAACATGCGGATGCGGTGGATTTCCCAGGGCACGGTGTGTTGGAGCTCGTACAGCAGGATGTGGGCTCTGGCGTGCTGCAGCCAGCCGGGCAGATGGCGAACGTCGGCGGCAGGAAGGGTGGCAGGGAACAGCATCGTCGGACACTAACACACAGCACCAGCATGCCATTTGCCCGCATCAGCGGGAACACTGAAAATGGCTTCCTGTCCGACCCAATCACCGGAAGCAACATGCCCGCAAGGCTGCACCTCGAACTCCCTTGGACCTGCCTGGCGAACACACTTGGCGGACCGGCCCGCATATGAATCGCTACCTGCAGGCGGCACGACGTTCGATCCAGCAGCATGGCGGTGGCATCGTCGGGCTTTTCTCAGTGATTCGTAGAGCACTGAAGATCACTGCTGCGATGGGCATCCACGGCGTGGTTGATCGGCTTCGTTCGGCCAGCGCCGTGCGCACAGCTATCGCTGACACGCTCGACGAGAGTCCGCTGCCCCCACCCATTTCGCTGGCTGCGCTCGACCTGCGGGTAGGCGTGATGGCGCACATGTTCTACCCCGACCTCATTGAAGAGTTCGCGCAGTCGTTGCAGCACATCCCTGTTCCGTTCACTTTGATGGTGTCCGTCATCGACGCCGCGGTGGCCGAGCAGGTGCAGACGCGCATGGAGCAGCTGCCAAACCTGCAGCACCTCTCGGTAAAGATCGTCGAGAACCGAGGGCGAGACGTTGCGCCGCTATTGGTGGACTTCCACGACGAGATCCTCGCACTGGATGTGATCTGCCACATCCATACCAAGAAATCGCTTTATACCGGCTGCGAACAAAGCCGATGGCGCCGTTACCTCCTGAACTCCCTGTTCGGCTCATCCGAACGCGTGGCATGGATACTCGGAATGTTCCAGGCCAGTCCCAATCTTGGCCTTGTTTACCCCGAAAGCTACGAGGAAATGCCGCTATGGGGACACACGGTGCTCAGCAACGGTCCCATCTGCGATGCCCTTGGCACCCGTCTGGGCATCGCGCTGGAGCATGGCCGCTACCTCGACTACCCCACCGGCTCGATGTTCTGGGCACGCGTCGACGCTCTGCGCCCCCTGTTCGATCTGCGCCTGCAAACACATGACTTCCCGCCCGAACAAGGGCAAGTGGATGGCACCCTGCAACATGCAATGGAACGGATGTTCAGTCAGGTTGCCCGCCACCTGGGATACCGACTGGGCATCCTGCCAACCGACGGAGATCTGGCACTGGCAGCTGAGGGTCTACGCAATGTGCACGATGCGCTGGCGCTTGATATCGGTCAGCGGCTACGGCTTGCGGCGCTGCAGGCCTCAACGGTCAGCTTTGATGTGTTCGACACACTGGCGTTGCGCCCGTTCCTGTCCCCGGATGCATCCCGCGCCTATCTGGCATGGCGCGTGGAGCGCGAACATGGCGTTAGCGAATTCATCCGCCTTCGTGGCGATGCTGAGGTTTCGCAACGCAATCTATTGCAACGCGACCCCACGCTGACGGAGATTTACCAGCAATTGGCGCGTCAGCTTGGGATGTCCCTCGCGTTGGCGGAACGTCTGATGGCCACCGAGCTGGAGCACGAACGCCGCCAGCTGCGTCCTCGTTTGGGTGTGGTGAATGCACTGATGGAGGTCAATCCCGTCTCACGATTCGCCCTGTCAGACATGTACCTTGATACCACGCAGCTGAAGCAGGTCCTGCCTGACATCGTGGTCGCCGCACTCCCCACCTGGCGCGTCTCCTGTGAGACTGGCCTTCGTAAGGACCAACTGCGTAGCTGGCCGGAGCTGGCGCGCCGCGAAGGCATCGATATTGCCCGGTGGTTGCACGTTGGCGACAACGAACACGCCGACGTGCAATTGCCACAAATCGCCAAGCTTCTAACGCCCGTGCATGTCCTGCGCCCAGCCGCTCTGCTGGACGTCATTCCCGCACTACGACCACTCCGCCATCACGAAGGCGCGCGGGCGCCTTGGCCTGAACAACTTTGGCGCGGGCTCCTGGTCAACCGCTTCGCCCTCTTGCTCGATACCCAGCCACAGCGGCTGCACGGCCCCCTGCAACTGGATGCCGAGGATCTGGGCTACGCTGTACTTGGCCCGTTGTTGCTCGACTTCCTGCTGACGATGCTGCGGACCACGACACAACAAGGTGTGGACGACCTACTGTTTCTCAGCCGCGAGGGGCATCTGCTGCATCAGGCCTTCGAGCGCCTGCGGCTGTTCCATCCCACCGCCCGGAAGCTGGGCGCCCACTACTTCCTGACCTCACGCCGTGCCACGACACTGCCAGCCATGCATCGCGCCGATGACGTGAGCATGATGTTGGAAGGCAGCTTCAACGGCACGCTGCGTCAACTGCTGCAAGCGCGTGTCGGCGATACCGTCGTCGAAGTAGTCGCCAGCATTATCCCGGATCTACTCGATCGTGACGTATTCCTACCCGAAATGGCGACCACCGTTGCCGAATGGCTGCAACCCGCGCTGCCAGAATTGCTTGCATGCGCAGCGCAGGCGCGCGCCCACTACATGAGCTACTGGTCCACGTTTGGTGACACGAGTTCGTTCATGGTTGTTGACATAGGCTACGCGGGGACGATCCAGCGCAACCTCGCCCGCTTGCGCCAACAACCGCTTGGCGGCTACTACATGGCCCTTCGTGCACGCGCCGGCCAACTACAGGACGGCAACTGGGCGCAGGCCCGCTACTTCGACGGTCGTCAAGGCGGTGAGGAAGCAACCTCACCGATACTGTCCCACGACCTGCTGCTGGAGGCCCTATTGGGTGCACCCGCTGGACAATTCAACGGCTTTGAAGCGGATGAGACAGCGACAGTCAGGCCACGCTTTGGCCCTGTCGAATTGGACAAACAGGGGCTGCGATCGATGCAGCACACCCATCAGGGCGCACTGGCATTCATCAATGACGTCGGCGCGATGCTCGGTGACGACATCGCCGGCATCGAACTGGAGGCCGCCGACATCCAGATTCCACTGCAATGCCTGGCCAACGGCCGTTGGAACGCCGATGAAACACTGCGGCACCTGGCTACGGATGACAGCTTTACCGGCCGCGGCAAGATTGCAGCAGCCGGCAGCCTTGGACCTTAACGCCGGAACGGCACGCCGGTCTTTTCCTTCAGCTCGTCATCACTGACACCCGGCGCAGCTTCCACCAATACCAAACCATCGGCGGTCACATCGAAGATTGCCAGGTCGGTGATGATGCGATCGACCACAGCAACACCGGTCAGCGGCAAGGTGCAGTCCGGCAGGATCTTGTGCTCGCCGTTCTTGGCGGTGTGCTCCATCAGCACCACGACGCGTTGCACGCCGGCGACCAGGTCCATCGCGCCGCCCATGCCCTTGACCATCTTGCCCGGCACCATCCAGTTGGCCAGATCGCCCTTGTCGGTGACCTGCATAGCGCCAAGAATGGCCAGGTTGATGTGGCCACCACGGATCATCGCGAACGAGTCGTGGCTGCCGAAATAGCTGGCACCCGCACGCGCGGTGACGGTCTGCTTGCCTGCATTGATCAGGTCGGCGTCCACTTCGGCCTCGGTCGGGAACGGGCCGATGCCAAGCAGGCCGTTCTCGGACTGCAGCCACACGTCCACGCCATCGGGGATGTGGTTCGCCACCAGGGTCGGCAGGCCGATGCCCAGGTTCACGTAGGCACCATCGGTCAGTTCGCGCGCGGCGCGCTGTGCCATTTCGTCACGGGTCCAGGCCATCTCAGTTCCCCTCCTGACGCACGGTGCGCTGTTCGATGCGCTTCTCCGGCGTTGCGTTCAATACGATGCGATCAACGTAGATGCCCGGCAGGTGCACCTGGTCCGGGTCGATGGCGCCCACCGCCACGATCTCTTCCACTTCGACCACGCAGACCTTGCCGGCCATGGCGCACGCCGGATTGAAGTTGCGCGCGGTCTTGCGGAACAGCAGGTTGCCGGCTTCATCGGCCTTCCACGCCTTGACCAGCGAGACGTCAGCCTTGAGCGCGGTTTCCAGCACGTAGTGCTTGCCGTCGATCTCGCGGGTCTCCTTGCCTTCGGCAACGATGGTGCCGTAGCCGGTAGCGGTGAAGAACGCCGGGATGCCAGCGCCGCCGGCACGCAGGCGCTCGGCCAGGGTGCCCTGCGGATTGAACTCCAGTTCCAGTTCGCCGGCCAGGTACTGGCGCTCGAATTCCTTGTTCTCGCCAACGTAAGAGGAAATCATTTTCTTGATCTGACGGGTTTCCAGCAGCTGGCCCAGGCCGAAGCCATCGACACCGGCGTTGTTGGAGATCGCGGTCAGGCCCTTGACCCCACTGTCGCGCAGCGCGGCAATCAGTGCCTCGGGGATGCCGCACAGGCCAAAACCACCTACGGCAAGGGTTTGCCCATCGGCCACGATGCCGGCCAGGGCGTCGGCGGCGCTGGCAAAAACCTTGCCTCGCTGCCGGGTCGGGGAGAGATCGCTCATCGCATCACGCTCACAGTGCTGAAGATGTCCATATTCTAGCCATACCGCAGGGGCAACCCCCTTGGACCTTCGGCCAGCACGCTTTGCCCGGGATGGGCCAGCCAGCGTGCAGACAGCCAGCGAACGCTTACCCGACTAAACTAGGCAATCTTTCACCCAGCAGGATGCATGCATGCCCCTCCCCGCGTTCAAGGCCTACGATATCCGCGGCCGCGTGCCTGAAGAGCTCAACGAAGACATGGCCCGCAAGATTGGCAAGGCCTTGGCCGCCGAACTCGGTACCGGTCCGGTGGTGCTCGGCCATGACGTGCGCCTGACCAGTCCTGGGCTGCAGGACGCGCTGGCCGCAGGCTTGCGCGGAGAAGGACGCGAGGTCATCGACATCGGTCTGTGCGGCACCGAAGAGGTCTACTTCCAGACCGGCCACCTGCAGGCCGCTGGTGGGGTCATGGTCACCGCCAGCCACAATCCGATGGACTACAACGGCATGAAGCTGGTGCGTGAACAGGCGCGTCCGATCAGCTCCGATACCGGCTTGTTCGCCATCTCCGACGCGGTGGCCGCGGACAACTCACAGCCACAGCCTGCGCGTGCCGGCCAGAACGCCCAGCATGACAAGACGGCGTACATCCAGCACCTGCTCAGCTATGTCGATGCCAGCCAGCTCAAGCCCCTGAAGCTGGTGGTCAATGCCGGTAACGGCGGCGCCGGTGCCATCGTCGACCTGCTTGCGCCGCATCTGCCGCTGGAGTTCGTGCGTATCTGCCACGAACCCGACGGCAGCTTCCCCAACGGCATCCCCAATCCGCTGTTGCCGGAGAACCGCGAAGCCACCGCAAACGCCGTCCGCGAGCATGGCGCCGACTTCGGCATCGCTTGGGATGGCGACTTCGACCGCTGCTTCTTCTTCGACCACAACGGCCGCTTCATCGAGGGCTACTACCTGGTTGGACTGCTTGCCCAGGCCATCCTTGCCCGCAACCCCGGCGGCAAGATCATCCACGACCCGCGCCTGACCTGGAACACGGTCGAAATGGTGGAAGCTGCTGGTGGCATGCCTGTGCTGTGCAAGAGTGGCCACGCCTTCATCAAGGAGAAGATGCGCGCGGAGAACGCCGTTTACGGCGGCGAGATGAGCGCACACCACTACTTCCGTGAGTTTGCCTACGCCGATTCTGGAATGATCCCGTGGCTGTTGATTGCCGCGCAGGTCTCCAGCAGCGGCTTGTCGCTTGCCGAACTGGTCGAAGACCGGATGACGCGCTTCCCCTGCAGCGGTGAAATCAACTTCAAGGTTGCCGATGCCAAGGCTGCCGTCGCCCGGGTGATGGCACACTTCGCCACGCAAACGTCTGCACTGGATCACACCGACGGTATCAGCGCCGACTTCGGCAGCTGGCGATTCAATCTGCGCAGCTCGAACACCGAGCCGCTACTGCGGTTGAATGTTGAAACCCGTGGCGACGCCGCATTGCTGGCTGAGCGCACCGCCGAAATCTCTTCTTTGATCACCGCCTGAGAACCTTCATGAGCCAGATCCTGCCCGTCATCCTTTCCGGTGGTTCCGGCACGCGCCTGTGGCCGCTGTCGCGCGAAGCCTACCCCAAGCAATTCCTGCAACTGGCCGGCGAGCACAGCATGCTGCAGTCCACCTGGTTGCGGGTGGCCGATGTCGCCACACAGGCACCGCTGGTGGTGGCCAACGAAGCACACCGCTTTGTCGCCGCCGAGCAGCTGCAGCAGGTAGGGACCACGCCGTCGGCGATTCTGCTGGAACCGGTTGGCCGCAATACCGCACCGGCCATCGCTGCTGCCGCGCTGGAGGCCAGTTGCGATGGCGCCGACCCCTTGCTGCTGGTACTGCCCTCGGATCATTTGATCCGTGATGTGGCGCATTTCCACCGCGCGATCCTGGAAGCTGCCGCTATCGCCGAACAAGGCAAGCTGGTCACCTTCGGCATTCAACCGACCGCACCGGAAACCGGCTACGGCTACATCAAGGCCGTCGCCGGTGAAGGCGCACGCGCCATCGAGCGCTTCGTCGAGAAACCCAACCTGGCAACCGCACAGGACTATGTCGCCTCCGGCGAGTACTACTGGAACAGCGGCATGTTCCTGTTCCGCGCTTCGCGCTACCTGCAGGAGCTGGAGCGTCTGCAGCCGCAGATTCTCGCTGCCTGCCGGGCCTCGTGGGAAAAAGCGCGGCGCGAGAGCGATTTCATCCGTCTCGATGCTGATGCATTCAAGGCCAGCCCATCGGATTCCATCGATTACGCAGTGATGGAGAAGACCGTCGATGCTGCCGTGGTTCCGCTGGATGCCGGCTGGAGCGATGTCGGTTCGTGGACCGCGCTGCGCGATGTCTCCGAGCAGGACGCAAACGGCAACGCGCATCGCGGCGACGTGATTGCCATCGACTGCCATGACACCTTCGCTTACGGCGAGCGTTTGATCGCGATGGTCGGCCTGGACGATGTCATCGTAGTGGAGACCGATGATGCGGTACTGGTCGGCAAGTCCGACCGCATGCAGGAAGTGAAGGACGTGGTGGCACGTCTGAAGGCTGATGGTCGCAGTGAAGCGACCTGGCATCGCAAGGTCTATCGCCCGTGGGGTGCCTACGACTCCATCGACAACGGCGAGCGTTTCCAGGTCAAGCGCATCACCGTCAAACCAGGCGGCACCTTGAGCCTGCAGATGCACCACCACCGCGCCGAGCATTGGATCGTGGTCAGCGGTACGGCCGAAGTCACCCGTGGCGATGAAGTACTGCTGCTGGCCGAAAACCAGAGCACGTATATCCCGCTGGGCGTTACTCACCGCCTGCGCAATCCGGGCAAACTGCCCCTGGAGTTGATCGAGGTGCAATCAGGCAGCTATCTGGGTGAGGACGATATCGTGCGCTTCGAGGATACCTACGGGCGCACCTGAGATTGTCTGCAAGCTGAAAACAAAACCCCCGGGGAAGCCCCGGGGGTTTTTCAGCGATAGTTCCACGTCACTTGGCAGGGCTAGCAGATGCCTGTCAAGCTTTCGAAATCTCGCCGATGACGCGCTGCAGCCCTTCCTGCCAAGCAGGCAAGGCGACACCAAAATCCCGCTGCAACTTGCGGTTGTCCAGTACCGACCAGGCAGGACGCTTAGCCGGCGTTGGATACTCGGCACTTGAGATTGCCAGCACACTCGGCGCCTTGGTAAGCACCCCCGCAGACAGCGCCTCGGCAAAGATCGCCTCGGCGAAACCGTGCCAATTGGTCTGCCCCGATGCAGTCAGATGCCAGGTTCCGGACAGCTGCCCTGGATGCTGCAGCGCTTGTGCGGTGACATCCGCAATCAAGGCGGCCGGCGTCGGCGTGCCAACCTGGTCAGCCACCACCCGTAGCTCATCGCGCTCCGCACCTACGCGCAGCATCGTCCGCAGGAAGTTGCCGCCGTGCGACGCATACACCCATGCGGTGCGGAAAATCAGATGACGACCACCGGCCGCACGCACTGCATCTTCGCCATCGCGCTTGCTTGTGCCATAGACACCCAGCGGCTCGGTCGCCTCGTCTTCAACATAAGGCGCCACACCCTGACCATTGAACACGTAGTCGGTCGAGTAATGCACCATCGGCACGCCGTTAACCGCGCACCATTGAGCAATCACTCCTGGCGCTTGGGCGTTGGCCCGGAACGCGGCCTCCGGGTCCAGCTCGGCCTTGTCAACTGCTGTGTAGGCAGCTGCATTGATCACCACCGAAGGCTGCAACCGATCCAACAAAACAGGCAGGCTTTCGGGTGCATCGAAATCCGCGACCTCACAGGCACTGCCATCAGCCAGTTTGCCGCTGCGCGTGGTGGCAACAACCGGGCCGAGCGAAGCCAGCGCGCGCAACAATTCCTGACCAACCTGCCCGTTTCCACCAAACACTAGCATGGTCATGGAATGTAAACCGGCAGGCGGTCTTCGGAGATGTCCTTCAGGAACGGAGCACTCTCATCCTTCGCGGACAAGGTCGGGCCGCTGATCGGCCAGTCCACGCCGATGTCAGCGTCGTTCCAACGGACCCCGGCATCAAACTCTTTCAGGTAGACGTCGGTGCACAAATAGCTGAACACCGCGCGCTCGGACAGCACCGCAAAACCATGCGCGAAGCCTTCTGGAATCCAGAACTGGCGCTTGTTTTCTGCACTCAGAACAACCGCCTCCCACTTGCCGAAGGTCGGCGAACCACGACGGATATCCACCGCCACGTCATACACCTCGCCTTCCAGCACGCTGACCAGCTTGCCCTGCGGACGCGGCCACTGGTAATGGAGCCCGCGCAGCACGCCCTTGCTGGAAGCTGACACATTACTCTGCACGAACTTATCGGGCAGACCCAGTACTTTGAAACGCTCGGAATTCCAGGTTTCGAAGAAGAAACCACGTTCATCGCCAAACACAGCCGGCTCGATGACTACGCAACCTGGCATGGTAGTTTCAATAACTTTCACGGCACAATTCCTCGCTGAACAAGCTTTTGCAAATACTGTCCATAGCCATTTTTGGACAGCGGCGCGGCCAATGCTTCCAACTGCTCAGCCGTGATCCAACCCAGTCCGTAAGCAATTTCTTCGGGGCAGCACACCTGCAAGCCCTGACGGGTCTGGATGGTTTCAATGAAATTGGAAGCCTCCAGCAATGACTGATGCGTACCCGTATCCAGCCATGCATAGCCACGACCAAGGGCTTCCAGCTGCAGCCTACCCTCGTCCAGGTACACCTGATTGAGATCCGTGATCTCCAACTCACCGCGCGGTGATGGCTTCAGTGCAGCGGCATAGTCGCTGGCACTTCCATCATAGAAATACAGACCGGTAACCGCATAGTTGGAGCGTGGTTCCTGCGGCTTCTCAACCAAGCCGACAACCTTGCCATTTTCGTCGAACTCGGCAACACCATAGCGTTCCGGGTCGTTGACCCAGTACCCAAACACAGTAGCTCCGTTGGTCTGTGCGTCAGCTCGCCTCAGTACGTCGCGCAAGCCATGCCCATGGAATATGTTGTCACCGAGCACCAGACAGCTGGGCTTACCGCCGACAAAATCACGGCCAATCAGATACGCCTGCGCCAAGCCATCCGGGCTGGGCTGCACTGCGTACTGAATATCCATTCCCCACTGCGAACCATTGCCCAGCAGCTGCTGGAACAAGGCTTGTTCGTGCGGTGTGTTGATGATCAGTACTTCGCGGATACCCGCCAGCATCAGCACGCTGAGCGGATAATAGATCATCGGCTTGTCATAGACCGGCAGCAGCTGTTTGCTGACGCCCTTGGTGATCGGATACAGACGCGTACCTGAACCGCCAGCGAGGATGATGCCTTTACGTTGCGTCATGATTCATTGCTTCCTTTCTTGCGCGTACAAAAGCGCTGGACTGGATCATCGATATCAGGCGTCGGTGCCGATGCGCTGCAGACGATAGCTGCCATCCAGCACGCCGTTTACCCACTGCTGGTTGTCCAGGTACCAGTCTACGGTGAAGGCGATGCCCTCCTCGAAGGTATGCTGCGGCTCCCAGCCCAGTTCGTCCTTGAGCTTGGACGCATCGATGGCATAGCGGCGGTCATGACCCGGCCGATCGGTGACATAGGTGATCTGCTCGCTGCGCGGCTTGCCGTCGGCACGCGGACGGCGTGCATCCAGCAGCGCGCAGATGGCCTGCACCACCTCGATGTTCTGCTTTTCCGAGTTGCCGCCGACGTTGTAGGTCTCACCCACCTTGCCCTTGGCCAGCACGGTGCGGATCGCTTCACAATGGTCGGCGACAAACAGCCAGTCGCGCACCTGCTTGCCGTCGCCGTAGACCGGCAGCGCTTCACCAGCCAGCGCCTTGGCGATGACCAACGGGATGAGCTTTTCCGGGAAGTGGTACGGGCCGTAGTTGTTCGAACAGTTGGTGGTCAGGACCGGTAGGCCGTAGGTGTGGTGGAACGCACGCACCAGATGGTCGGAAGCAGCCTTGGAGGCCGAGTATGGGGAGTTCGGTGCGTACGGCGTGGTTTCGGTGAACTTGCCGGTTTCGCCAAGCGTGCCGTAGACCTCATCGGTGGAGACATGCAGGAAGCGAAAAGCGCCGGCCTTGTCGGCCGGCAACGCCTTCCAGTAGTCACGCACGGCCTCCAACAGCCCCAGTGTTCCCACCACATTGGTCTGGATGAAAGCTCCCGGGCCATCAATCGAACGGTCCACGTGGCTTTCAGCTGCGAAGTTCAGAACCGCATCGGGACGATGCTCGGCCAACAGGCGTGCCACCAGTTCACGGTCACCAATATCACCCTGTGCGAACACGTGCTGCACGTTGCCTTCCAGGCTGTCCAGCGTCTTCAGATTGCCGGCATAGGTCAGCGCATCCAGGTTGATGATGCGAATGCCCTTCGCCACCGCTTCCAATACGAAATTGCCGCCGATAAAGCCGGCGCCGCCGGTCACAAGCCATGTGGTCACGCGTTGATTCTCCATTTTACGGCTGCCTGGGCAGCAAATAATTCGGTCAAGGATATAACGACAGCCCTCACAGGACCTCCACGATTGACAACGAAAGTCGCTTCGGCAAACTTTGTCCGGACATTAACCGAGAAAGTGTTATTCCATACGCATTCGCATGGAGCTATCAACCCGGCTAGAATCGGAAAATCTATCCCCGGCCGGTGCCGGCCCCCATCAGCAACCGAAGGACCCCGCAGCAGATGAAAATCCTCGTCGCGTACAAGCGCGTGGTGGACTACAACGTCCGCATTCAAGTCAAGCCGGATGGTTCCGGCGTGGTCACCGATGGCGTCAAGCTCTCGCCGAACCCGTTCGATGAGATCGCCCTGGAAGAAGCCCTGCGCCTGCGCGACAAGGGCATTGCCACGGAAGTGGTGGTCGCCACCATCGCCCCGGCCGACGCCCAGGCACACCTGCGCAACGGCTTGGCCATGGGCGCCAACCGCGCCATCCATGTGGTCACCGACCAGGCCATCCAGCCGCTGACCGCCGCCCGCACCCTGCTCAAGCTGGTGGAGAAGGAGCAGCCTGACCTGGTCATCCTCGGCAAGCAGGCGATCGACGACGATGCCAACCAGACTGGCCAGATGCTGGCCACGCTGTGGTCACGTCCGCAGGCCACCTTCGCTTCCAAGGTCGAGATCGCTGACGGCAAGGCCTCGGTCACCCGTGAAGTCGACGCCGGCCTGGAAACGCTGGAAGTCGATCTGCCGGCCGTGATCACCACCGACCTGCGCCTGAACGAGCCGCGCTTCATCAAGCTGCCGGACATCATGAAGGCCAAGGCCAAGCCGCTGGAAACCCTGCAGCTGGCCGATCTCGGTGTTGAAGCCGCTGACACGTTCAAGATCACCCAGTACGCCGCGCCATCCAAGCGCAGCAAGGGCGTGATGGTGAAGGACGCTGCCGAACTGGTAGCCGCACTCAAGCAGAAGGGGTTGTTGTAATGGCCAAGATTCTCGTCATCGCCGAACACCTGGACGGCAAGCTCAACAGCGCCGTGGCCAAGACCGTATCGGCAGCATCCGCCGTGGGCGGCGACATCCACGTGCTGGTGCTGGCCGCCGACCCGGCCACCGTCGCTGCCGAAGCCGCGCAAATCGCCGGTGTCAGCAAGGTATTGACCATTGCCAACCCGGCCAATGAACATGCGCTGGCGCAGCTGCAGGCGCCGCAGATCGCCAAGGCCGCTGCCGGCTACAGCCACGTATTCGGCCCCTCGACCACCACCGGCAAGGATGTGATGCCGGCCGTGGCTGCCCTGCTCGGCGTCAACCAGGTCTCGGATCTGATGTCGGTGGAGGGTTCCCATACGTTCAAGCGCCCGATCTACGCCGGCAACGCCATCATCACCGTCGAGGTGCCTGCAGATCAGGTCGTCGTTGCCACCGTGCGCGCAGCCTCTTGGCAGGAAGCTGCCAAGGGCAATAGCGCGCCGGTCGAAGCGATCAGTGTTGATTCCGCCCTGCCCGGCCACACCCGCTTCATCGGCCTGGCTGCCGGCAAGAGCGACCGCCCCGACCTGCAGAGCGCCAAGCGCGTGGTCTCCGGTGGCCGTGGCGTCGGTTCGGAAGAGAACTTCAAGGTGATCTATGCCCTGGCTGACAAGCTCGGTGCCGGCGTCGGCGCCTCGCGCGCAGCCGTGGACGCCGGCTACGTGCCCAGCGACATGCAGGTCGGCCAGACCGGCAAGATCATCGCCCCGGAGCTGTACATCGCCGTGGGCATCTCCGGCGCAATCCAGCATCTGACCGGTATCAAGGACGCCGGCACAATTGTGGCAATCAACAAGGACGCCGACGCACCGATCTTTGAGATTGCAGATATTGGGCTGGTGGGGGACCTTTTCACACTGCTACCCGATCTGGAAACGCAGCTTTCCTGATACGGATAACCCGGGCCCGCAAATTGCGGCACAGGGGTTCTGGAATTCCAGAACCCCTGTGCCCTTTTTCAGTTTCCTTTAGCCCTTGCCTTGGCAAAGACCCAGTTCCGCATCATCAGGAAACTGACGAAAGCCAGCACCACCTCAACAAGAATTTTCGCTGCCCATGCCCATCTCAGGCCTGCTGTTGAGGCGACCATTGCGATCAACAACGTACTCACACAAGTAAGCGCCACCCAGCAGATCACATAGCGTGCGAATTGCACACGATCGAGCTTCTCGCGTCCGAACGTCATCTTGCCATTAAGCAAAAAACCAGTACACGCAGCAAGAAAGCGCGCCAATACGTTAGCGATTATCGCCGAAAGCCCTAGGTAGCTCATCAGCATGAAGAGTCCTGCGTCCAAACAGAACTGAACGCCTCCAAAAAGGAGAAACAGCATTAATCGCATACCGTCGCGCTGATATACGCCCAGTAAGTAGTTCTTCATACTGATCGGCAACTGATTCTTCATTCGACAACGACCGATTTACCGACCTCACAGAACGAGTTTCCAGAATGCTCATTCCATAAGTACTCGACAGCGTACGTACCAGGCGGCAATTCCCCAAGGTCGACTACCAGCCGGAAACCCGCGTCCATCAAGCCTGGATTACGGAAGTAATCCGCAACATCAGCGCGCCGCATTCCCGTCTTCGCTGCAACCTTATAAACACGCTCGCCCTTCAAAACCACTTCGAACTCACCGGCAGGTGCATCAGCGCTTGAAATCACGTAGCCACTCAAGATAACGGGCCGTCCTCGCGGCACACGCATGTTCTCAGGCACATTGAGATCACAAGCCTTTCCAGACCAATTCGCGCCGTTGCGGTAGTCCACCAAAGCCGACTGATGGGAGATCCACTGTGGCTTATGTACCTCGCCACCATCGATCCCATCCACCGAAACCGAAACCGCCCCCACACAGGCCCTCGCTGCTTCCTCCGATCTGGCAAGCACGGTCACCTCGCCGGCAAGCCCCTGCAGCGCAACAGCGTCATCGGCGAGATCACCACCCCCAAGTGGGTATCGCGTCAGCCAAGAGTTCTGGACTTTGCAAGCAAATCCAAGCCGCAATGGTTGTTCGGCTGGAAGCGCCTGATTCAAATGCGCGTTCCAATGCACGGCATATCTGGTCAAGTCCTTTCGTTCTACGAGGGTCACCTCTACGTTGTCACCCAACATAGGGCCGACGGCAACGCCGCTCTCAACAACATGTTTGAATGAGACGGCATGAGGTCGTAGGGAGAAGAACGCAGTCAAACCGGAAGCATCGTAACCGGGTGCGTTTCTGAAAGAGATGCCCCGGAACTGATTGAAGATCCTTTCGCGCTGGGCACCGGGAATTTCATTGAAAACCTCACCATAGACATCCGGATCAACATTGACCAGATGAATCGCCTCCAACGCTGGCACCCCCTCGCCGCGCAGCAAATGACCATAGTTTCCAACCACCGCAAGCGGTCGCCCACCCGCCAACACATGCAAGGCCCGCCAGTCGCGCATCAACTGCGAATCCACTGGCCTCAGGATGGTCGAAGCATCCATGATTGGATTGAAAGACCCGAATGTAAAAACATGTACCACCGGCATGAGCCCGAGCAGAGCGCACAACATAATCCCAGCTGCGGATAGCCTCCTGCCACTCAAAAATGCAACCGCGCCACCGAGCAATACCAGAACAATCCCAGCATACGGATAGAAACGATAAAAACTGAACTGTCCAATGGCGTCTGGACGAGCAGGCGTTATGCTGCCCAGCAACGCATATAGTCCGAATACAACAATCAATGAGACTGCCTTGATAGGCACCTTGCAATTGGAAACCAGGAATGCGGATAGAAAAAGAACAAGAATCGAGAATCCAAGCTGAATTCTCCGACCTGGCGCCATGAAGAACCCACTGATTTTAGCGAGCGGCTCCGGGAAGCCATGGAGCATGTAGAAAACAAGAACGCCCATCACCGTCAGCGAGACCAGGGAAACGCGAACAACGCGTCGGGTCCAATCGACATAGGGTAGTGCGGCAATCCCCAAAAGAGTGAAGAACGTGCCTACTACGCTCAACTCGTACAAAGATGCCCCGACGTCCACATCCGATACAGCAGGATAGGTCGGAAAAAGCACGCCAACCAACGAACTGAAGCTCGCGTCACCACCCATACTTATCCGCATACCAGGATAAGTGGTTCCGGATACCCGCTCGATGTAGTCGAGCTTGAAATAAAGAACAGCCGCGCAAGCCAATGCAACGAAAAAACCACACCATAGTGCGTCACGGATGCGCAGCAGCTCGGGACGGGCGGCCACCACGAACGGCACCAATGCCACTGCAATGGAAAAGTAGAACGGCGGATAGAACTGCCCGAGCAACATGTGGCCAATTGCCCACCCGAGCAATGGTGCACGCCACTTCAAGCGGAGAGAGCTCGTCCAGATCGCAAATGGTAATAGACTTGCCCCTAGCGCCGGGAAATTACTCGTCCACCAAACCTGATATATGTGACTGAATAGCAGAACTACCGCTGCAGAACAGGCAATGCCAGCTCGAACCCCTAGGTTGCGCAGCAGCCAAGCAGCGGAAATCAACAGCAACAGGTTGTAGTAAAGCCCCTGAAGCGAGAGCGATAGCCCACCAGGTAGAGCAAAATAGGCGATCTGATTCGGCAGAAGAAGCAACGCCGCGCTCTTCGACGGCAACGTTATGAACCAGTCAAACCGCTCTTTATAGGGCTCAAGAGAGGATTTCTCAGGAAAACCCTCGAGGTATGCCTGCTTGAGGAAAGGAATATAGGTGGACCATTCATCACCACGCCCTTCCTTGGCCTCACCGTAATAAGACTGCGTTGAGGTATCACCTAAAATCCGCAGACCCGATGAATAGTGACTCTGGTAAGCACCGAGACTCAACCAAAGCATCGATACGACAAGCAGGAAAAAACCTGCGACCCATATCCAGCGGCGCGCAAGAAAACCTCCAGCGGCGATCAGATTCATCAACAACATAGCTCCAAACCAGATTTGACAAACCGAGGCGATGAGCGAAAGCCGCTCAATACCTACTCAAAGGCCTACGCGGCACTGCCGAAATATCAAAATTTACAAATGCCAGAAGCAACTGAAATCCGACAAAAATTGGAAGAGCAGAGAGCATTACCTGCCCTGCTGATGCTTCATGACCAGCACTGACACCGGAAACCCACTGCAGTATTCCGAAGATCGACCCGGCGGCGATCAGGAATATCGCGAGGGGCAGCTCCAAAGACGCGATGGACAAATCACGAAGATAATAGTTGTAAAAAATGCGCTTACACAGATTCCGCATGTGCTTGAAAAGAAACTCACCAAGGACTTTCGAAATCTTCAGATTACTCACCTCGTCGCCATACGATGCATTCATGGGTACATCAACAGCAACTGCGCGGAGTGTATTGAGCCGGAACATCATGTCGGTCTCGAAGAAGTAGCGTTTACTTATCTTCTCGAAGGGCAGGTCTCTCAGTACGCTGCAGCTAACTGCGGTATACCCATTGGTTGGGTCGAAGAGATCCCAATACCCGGTGGACAGTTTTGCCATGAACGACAGCGCCGTGTTACCTACCAGGCGCAGTGCCGGCATCTGCCTGATCTCATCCAAGTTGTAGAACCGATTGCCTTTGGCATAATCCGCCTCTCCCGCAACGATCGGCGCGATGAACCTTCCAATCAGTGCAGGATCCATCTGCCCATCACCATCGATCTTCACAACGACATCCATGCCATCAGCGATTGCCTGCTTATAGCCAGTAATCATCGCTCCGCCAACGCCTTGATTGACTGCGTTTCTCAGAACAAATACGCGCTCGTCCGTAACATTATCAGCGACATAGTCGCCGGATTGGTCCGGACAGCAATCATCAACCACATAGATCCGTTCCACCTCGCAACCGATCTTTGAAATGACGCCCAGAACGTGATTGCGAACCTTATAGGCCGGGATAATGACTGCAGTCTTCACTTGGTATCCTCAAATGGCAACGCCCGGTCCGACGGAAATCGCCGGACCGGCAAAAAAGCGACTTCGTCTAAGCACTCAACGCACGGATATCGTTTTCCCGGAGTCGCAGAAGAACTGCTGTCCATCCCTGATCATGACGAAACTCATGGTATAGGACCCCGGTGCAACGCCTTCCAGCGCAGTCCGACCTGCGAAGCCCGCAGACGCCAGAGCCGGAACCTTGAAGTACTCTGCCACGTCAGGGCGCGGTTGCCCTGTCGTCATAGCGATCGCATAACTCGGCGTCCCCTTCAACACCAAGCTGAAGTCACCGCCCGGCGCGTCCGTCGGATCAATGAGGTACCCCTCAAAAACAACCTCACCACCCTTCGCCAGTTCCAGGGAGCTGCTGCCCTCAGGCGTTTTCAAGTCGCAGGCCTTTCCCGTCCAAATGGCAGATGCCAGTTGCGACGCGTCGAATTCCGAAATTGCCTCTGCGGCGATATTCGTAATGACAGGAGAGGGCACTGCCTCCGCTTTGGCAATGTTGGCGGGAGCAACCGCATCAGGACCAGCTTTATTCTCATCAGCCTTGTTACAGGCAGCAAGCGACACCACTACGCCAACCGCGACCAGAAGCAAACTCTTATTCATAAAAACTCCAAAGTTTATGTAAATAGATTCACGCAAAACGATTGAGCAACTTGGCAAAAGGCTTGAGCATACGCAGCAACCATGGACGCCTTTGCAGCAAAGCGTCCAGCCGCCCGTACCTGGCGCGATACTTCAGGAGTTCGTCATACAAACCAAAGCGGTGCTCGAACAAAACCTCCGCGTTCTTCGCATAGAATCCCACGTTTTCCCTAAATATCGTCGCGTATGTATCAACGACCACGGACCGATCAGCTGAGAAACTTGTGGTCCGCGACGACTCCTGTATTCGATAGTTGAATAGATACTCATCAAGCTGGACGACGTCGCATCCCTTTCCAACAATCTTTACCCAGAACTCGTAATCCTCGACCCCCATCCGCAACGATTCATTGAAACCCCCAACTTCCAGCCAATCGGAGCGTCGGAACATGCTTGTGACAAAAATAACGTTATCAATAACAAGCTCACGGAGATTATAGGCCGGCAGCCCCCACGGCCCTTGCTCGGCTCCAAACTTCATGGCCTTGCAGTAGACAATACCTACATTGGGGTTTGACTCCATCACCGCTAACGCCTTTTCGACGTAGGTAGGCTCAATGGTATCGTCCGCGTCCAGCGGAAGAATGTACTCGCCACTACTATGGCTGATGGCAACATTCCTGGCGGAAGCTGGGCCCGAATTTTCCTTTCGGATTATCTTGGTCCGTGGCCATGCCGCAGCCTGCAGGACCTCGTGCGTACGTGGATCGGTCGAACCATCGTCGACAATTATGATCTCGACATCCTGATGACTCTGCGCGAGCGCAGACTCCACGGCTTCGCACAGGAGATCCCCTGCATTGTAGCAGGGGATGATGATTGAGACCCTTGTCATTTTGAAACTTCGTCCATAAAGCACCCCCTGATCAACATAATAAAATCAACGACCCATCAACACTTTCAGGCTCTTCGCGACCGAGGCACCGAATCCGATATCAAGAATTGAGCGGGCGAATCGATCCACAATCGTAGGTGGCGCACTGTTCGCGCGCGGATAGCGCGCTTGCAATGCACCTACCTCGTCGGCGCTCTCCGCACTCGCCGGCGCGGATTCTGACACACCTGCAGCACTGGAAATCTCCGAGTCGCTGGACTCGAATGGCCTCGGAATGGAGCTCCACAGCGCCGGGTCCCGATACAGAACACGAACGGACCTAGTGATTGACGAACCATTGCTATAGGCATTATAGCTCCAAGGCAGACGGCCATACTCCTGTTGCCCAAAACTATCCAGAGCTTGTTTGTACTCCTCGAACAACTTGCAGAAAACCTGCTTATTGCCCTCCTCAAGCCACCAACCGATGGCCTTCTCGATTGTTCCTGAGTCCAAGCCAGAGAAGTGGATGAAGCGCAAGGGATCGCCGTTCACCACGTATCCATCCTCTTGCTGACGCAGATCGCTACCCAGCAATGACCAGGTGGCAAAATCGTAGCCGTGATGCTTGAGGATATGAACATCGAAGAAGCTCGGAGCGAGATCAATCCACTTCTGATCCGTGAAGATCCCCCTCACTTTGTCGTCATAGCAGAACAGGAAAAGCCGCTCTGCCCACCAACCAACAAACTTCTCCGCATTGGTGCTGCGACTAACTGCCAGGAACCCAAGATTATAACTACCATGTGCCAGCGAGCTAATCTCCATGTCCACATTGCCCGGGCGCAGCAAGTGTGGCGCTACCACGATTGAGTGCTCGTCCAGCAACGCCTCCAGCTCGATAAACTCGCCATAAACGAGAACATCGGGATCAAGATAAACAAATTTCTCGGCTGCTTCGAATCGCTCCATGAGGTGCTGCATGAAACGAGGCTTGACCGCGGTGGATGCTTCAACGATCGAATGGCGGAACATGAAAGCATCGAAATTGTCCCAGCCTGCGTCCTTGGCCAGAACAACATGATCAAAGTGCTCGAAGTCACTGGCCAGCTTCGGGACTTCCCGCTCCACCAGGCACAGAACGAAAATCGCCCGGGGGTTATGACGCTTTAGTGACTCCGCCAAAGCCATCGCCTTGGGCAGGTAATTGGCGCAAATCGAAGTGTAATAAATCATTTTTCCCACCATCCATATTATTCAATCCAATCATCTACGGGTCGAAAATGCCCGCCGAAATGCCTCGACCAACGACCTCCCCGGCCGAGTCATGCGCCAAGAGAACGATTTCTTGATCGCGCTATTCTCCAACAGCAGCTCCTTATTTTGAAGCAACATATCCTCACCGCGCTCGTTCAACCCCCGTATCTCATCCGCTAGTCGCGCGATAACGTTCGTCATGTCAGCCTCTCGAAGCTCCAGCTCCCCGAGCCGCCCCTGAGTGACACCAAGTTCAGTTCTAGCCTTGAGCAAATCAGATTCAACCAACGAGCCACTAGACACAAGTCGTCTGTTCTGGATCAAGGTCTCTTCCGCACGCCGATGCTCGGCGTCATACTCCAATCTAAGCCTGAACTTGTCTTCGGTGAGTGCGGTGATCTCCCTTGCCAAGCTACTGCACTCGCTTTGCATCGCGATCGCGAGCCGCATACTCTCGTCCAGCGCGGATTGCGCACGCACACGCTCAACCTCTTTTTCATCAGCAAGTCGACGACAGTCCGTTTCCAGATCGTGGATTTTTTCCTTGAATGCCTCAAGGATTCCTGCATCGCGCTCGTCACGTATGACCTGAACCCCCTTGGCAATTCTGCCAAGGCTGGATTTCATTTCGCCGAGATCAAGGATGATGCGGGATTGAGGCTCCCCAAGATCGCGTATTGCACCGCCGATCTCCCCAATCAGATCAGGTAAGCCGCTGATCGCATCGATCGCCGAGGAAACACGGGATTGAGACTCCCCGAGATCGCGTATTGCATCACCGATCTCCCCAATCCGATCAGGGAAGTCACTGACTACATCGATAACTGAGGAAATACGGGATTCAGCAAGGAATAGATCGACGGCGGGCGCAACCATTTCCGCAGTCATGGGCTTCCATGTATCCGAATGCACATCACCGGTGCCCGCTTGCTCTCGGCATTCCGCAAGTTGCTCTCGGCATTCCGCAAGTTGCTCTCGGCATTCCGCAACGCTCTGCACCAACTCCCGCTCTCTCAGAACAGCCTCTTCCGACCACTTGATCTGTGCGATCAGCTGGCTGTTCTTGGTGAGAGTTTCAATCTCCTGCTGGAGGTAGCACTTACGCCAGCGCTGGGCCACGTCGGCCACGGCGAAGATTTCCGGGGTGCGATCCTCCATGAAGCGATCCAAGCGCGCCACCGCGGCCTCGAATTTCTCCCACCCCCCACCAGAACACTCAATGTCGCTCAAGGAGAGATACAAATCCCAGAGAAACACAGAGAACTGCCTGTCGTTGTCTGCTACGGACCGCAGGTGATGTCTATCCGCAACGTCAACGAACTCGGCCAGGCTCTTGTCGACTCCATCCACATCGCTGCGCTGCAGAAAAGATACACCCAGTTGCTCGAACGCGCGCTCCAGTGATGCTTTGGGCTGGGACAACAAGGAATCGTAGGTCAGGACCGCACGTTCAAGCCCTCGACTACCCAGCACCGAATCCAGTACATACCTCATCCACAGCAGTTCACCAACGGATCGAGTCCAGCCATTCCGTTTCGATAGCGAGGCCGCAACCTCACTCGGCGGCCGCGCCACCACCAGTACCACGGCCCGAATGCCACGCTCCTCCAGAACCTTCCGCCAGAGGGGGAGAAAGCGACATAGTCTCGGGTCTTTTACCGCCCACAACTCCGCAGCCGCGAACTCGGCTTCGATCAGCTCATGAACTTCGAGCGCTGCCTGGGCAGTTGCCGGATGATCAAGCCAGTCATCGGGAAGTTCCCTGATGTCATCCCACGATCTCCCGAGCTGCCCCAGCAACTTGTCGTGGATCTCCACTGCGCGGGTACTTTCCCAGTAGCCCTTGGGATTATCTTCCCCGGGGCCTAACAGGTTGCTTCCAAGCGAAACACCAAGAAGATTCAATGCCCCGGCAGTCGCAGATGTTCCGCTTCGGTGCATCCCAGAAACAAGAACAGCTGTGGCCATTAGGAGAACTCCGCCGTTTGCTCGATTTCCACGCTTGGAGATACTTGAAAATCCACGAATCCCGTCGCAAGCCGGCCTGGATCTGGCTGCACCTTAAACATGAATGCGTCGATGATTCTGGCTAGATAACTCTCACCGTCTGGCGTAGCCCCCAAGACGCCGGCGTTGAAGAAATATGCCCCCGGCCCCAACAAGCAGCGGAACCTGAAGCGAACATCCAGCATCTGAGACGCTTCGACAATTGACACTGCATCCGCTTGAATGCTCGTCGCAGCTCCGCCGATCTCAACACCGGTAACCGACCGGACCATCATTCCACATCGCACTCCCGCAGACGACCGCTCAAAGGCCGCCTGATACCGGTATATGTATTCCTCGCCCGCGACCAACATATTGACCCGGCGCCCATCGATAGTCTCCACCCGCGGGGCAATGATCGTCGCCCCTTGCCGCACGTACTCTACCGCACTCTCTGATTCAAGGCCGTCCTGCCAATACGCCGCCGTTTTCTCCACCGTTGGCGCAGTCGCCGGTACAGAAACTGACGGCACCGACGATTCGCCATCCACCTGGATCTGCTTACGCAGTGCGGCCGCGTCCTCGGCAGATGCATAGAGAAGTTTCTGATACTGTGTAATTACATGCCTCGGCGCACCCGCGGTCAACACCTCGCCCTTGTCGAGCAGAATGGCATGATCACACAATTCAAGAACGGTGCTCGCGGAGTGCGAGACAAAAAGGATCGTCGCCCCCGCCTGGCGAATCTCCTCGATTTTCGCGAAACACTTTCGCTGGAACGCCTCATCACCAACTGACAATGCCTCGTCAACGATCAGAATATCGGGATTGACATGAATCGCCACCGCAAAAGCCAGGCGCACATACATACCACTCGAATATGTCTTGACAGGCTGATCTATGAACTCCCCGATATCTGCAAAACCCACGATATCGTCGAATCTCTCGCGCACATCCTCTCGTGTCAGCCCAAGGACCGTGCCATTCAAAAACACATTTTCGCGTCCGGTAAACTCCGGATTGAACCCAGCCCCTAGCTCCAACAAGGCGGCCACCCGTCCCGCCACGCGAACCCGCCCGGAGTTTGGCGTCAGAGTCCCACATATAATCTGCAAAAGCGTGGACTTGCCGGAACCATTGCGGCCAACGATACCTACCGTTTCACCACGGGAAATCGTGAGATCAACTCCCTTCAGGGCCGCAAATTCCTTGCCCCACCCGCCTTCCTTTCGGGGAAACAACATCTGAAGCAGCCTGTAGTGTGGTTTTGAATAAACCGGAAAGGACTTATTCAACCCTTCCACACAAATAGCAAAATCAGAGGACATCTGCAAATCCCTTTCGGGTCACTGAAAACATCCAGTACCCCAAGCACATAATTACCAACGAAACCAGCGAATACCACGCAAGCCCGATCCAGTCAGGGTATTCACCCCATAACAGAACATTCCGCGCCTGATCGATTATGAAAGTAAGAGGATTGAGCTCAAATACCCACCGATATTTCTCGGGGACAGAATGAACAGGCATCATTGCCGAGGATAGAAACAGCATCGCCATGGAAAGAACCCCAGTGACTTGCCACACGTCGCGGAAGTACACTCCGATGGAAGCCATGAACCACGCCATGCCCATGCAGAGAATCACCAAGGGCAACATCACGACAAAGAACAACGGGGTGGTCGCGGACAGTTGCCCATCGACCAGCAGCCTCATAAGGATAAAGACCACGAGGTTCATGGCAGAATGGAACAGGGCCGAAAGAACCATTGGCCACGGCAATATTTCAAGCGGGAAAATGACGCGCTTGACGAAGTTTGGATTGGAAACAATCAGCGAGACCGACTTATTCAAACATTCGGAAAAAAAGCCATGCACAATCAACCCTGCAAACAAGATGATTGCAAACTGCGTATGCCCGGCCTCAATTTCCGGCCAACGCCCCTTCATTACAGTCCCGAATGCAAATGTATAAACCATCAGCATAAGGAAGGGACTGATTAGCGACCATGCCAGACCGAAACTTGCTCCTCTATAGCGGCCGAGAATGTCCCTTTTCGCCAGCTCGCGAATCAACGACCAGTTCTGCCAAAGCGCCGTCCAAGGTTTAATCAGTATTGAGTTCACGCACTACGCCTCAACCAGACCGGCAACATGGAGAGCGTTTACCAGATCACGCCTAAGATCCTCAACATCCTCAATCCCCACGCTCAGCCTTACCAGCGCATCGCTGATACCCAGTTGCGCGCGGCGTTCGACCGGGATGGAGGCATGCGTCATCACCGCCGGGTGGTTGACCAGGCTTTCCACGCCGCCAAGTGACTCGGCCAACGTGAACAGTTCGGTCTTCTCGCAGAAACGTTTGGCTGCTTCGAATCCGCCCTTGAGTACGATCGAGACGATGCCGCCGTAACCGGCCATCTGCTTGCCAGCCAGTTCGTGCTGCGGGTGCGAGGCCAGGCCCGGGTAGATCACCTTTTGCACTGACGGGTGGGTTTCCAGCCACTTGGCCAGCTCCATCGCGTTGGCGCAATGCGCCTTCATGCGCAGCGGCAGGGTCTTCAGGCCACGCAGGGCCAGGAAGCTGTCAAACGGGCCCTGCACGCCACCGATAGAATTCTGCAGGAAGGCCATCTGCTCGGCGAGCTCGGCATTGTCGCCAACCACCACCATGCCGCCGACCATGTCGGAGTGGCCATTGAGGTACTTGGTGGCCGAATGCAGCACCAGGTCTGCACCCAGCTCCAGCGGGCGCTGCAGCATCGGCGAGGCGAAGGTGTTGTCCACCACCACGATCAGGCCATGACGCTTGGCGATGGCGGCGACCGCGGCGATGTCGACGATCTTCAGCATCGGGTTGGTCGGGGTCTCGATCCACACCATCCTGGTCTTGGGCGTGATCGCGGCTTCGAACGCGGCCGGGTCGGTCAGGTCGACGAAGCTGAAATCCAGTGCGGCGGTGCGGCGACGCACGCGCTCGAACAGGCGGAAGCTGCCACCGTAGATGTCGTCCATCGCCACCACGTGGCTGCCGGCATCCAGCAGCTCGATGACAGTGGAGCTGGCGGCCATGCCCGAGGCGAAGGCGAAACCACGCGTACCACCTTCCAGCGACGCCACGCAACGCTCGTAAGCGAAGCGGGTCGGGTTGTGCGTGCGTGAGTACTCGAAGCCCTGATGCTCGCCCGGGCTGGACTGGGCATACGTCGAAGTCGCGTAGATCGGCGGCATGACAGCCCCGGTGCTGGGGTCAGGCGACTGCCCGCCATGGATGGCCAACGTGGCAAGCGACAGGCTGCGCTCGCCCTCCTGGCTGCGTGAATGCTGATCCGTCATGACTACTACTTCCAGCTAAAGAGGCGGGATTCTACCAGCCCCATCTGATTTTTCAGGCTGGGCACCCGCAAGAGGTGCCCGCGAGACTCACTGAACCCTGCGACGCAGGTAGTTCAGCAGATCGATACGGGTGATCAAACCGAGAAATGCGTCACCATCGGTGATGATGGCTACCTGGCCGCGGTCAAACACCGGCAGCAGGGCTTCGATCGGCGATTTGACGTCCAAACGATCCAATTTGCTGACCATGGCCACCGACACCGGGTCACGGAAACGGGCTTCATCGCCATATACGTGCAGCAGCACGTCGCTCTCGTCGATGATACCGACCAGCTGGCTGCCATCCATCACCGGCAACTGCGACACGTCGTACAGCTTCATGCGCTGGTAGGCTGTGGTCAGCAGGTCCTTCGGGCCCACCACCACGGTGTCGCGCTGGCTGTACGGGCGCAGGATCAGGTCGCGCAGGTCGCCGAACTGCGGGCGTTCGAGGAAGCCGTTGTCCAGCATCCAGTAGTCGTTGTACATCTTGGACAGGTACTTGTTGCCGGTATCCGGCACCAGCACCAGCACCTTCTTCGGCGTTGTCTGCTCGCGGCAGTACTTCAGCGCGGCGGCCAGCAGGGTGCCGGTGGACGAGCCACCAAGGATGCCCTCCTTGCCCAGCAGTTCACGCGCGGTGTGGAAGCTCTCGGCATCGCTGATGGCGTAAGCCTTCTTGACCCGGCTGAAATCGGCGATATCGGGCAGGAAATCCTCACCGATGCCCTCGACCAGCCAGCTGCCGGACTTTTCGTTCAGCGTGCCGTCGTTGATGTACTCGGCCAGGATCGAGCCAACCGGATCCGCCAGCACCAGCTCGGTCTTGGGCGAAAGCTTGGCGAAGGCGCGCGACAGGCCGGTCATGGTGCCGGAGCTGCCACAGCCGAACACGATGGCGTCCAGATCACCGCCCATCTGCTCGATGATCTCCGGGCCGGTGCCGAACTCGTGCGCGGCCGGGTTGTCCGGATTGCCGAACTGGTTGATGAAGTAGGCGCCCGGGGTACGGTCCGCGACGGTCTTGGCCAGATCCTGGTAGTACTCCGGGTGGCCCTTGGCCACGTCCGAACGGGTCAGCACCACTTCGGCGCCCATGGCCTTCAGGTTGAAGATCTTCTCGCGGCTCATCTTGTCCGGAACCACGAGGATCAGCTTGTAGCCCTTCTGTTGCGCCACCAGCGCCAGGCCCAGGCCGGTATTGCCGGCGGTGCCTTCCACCAGCGTAGCGCCGGGCTTGAGATCGCCACGCTTCTCGGCGGCCTCGATCATCGACAGGCCGATACGGTCCTTGATCGACCCACCCGGGTTGGCACTCTCCATCTTGAGGTACAGCTCGCAGACGCCGGCATCCAGGCGCTGGGCCTTGATGATGGGCGTATTGCCAATGAGTTCGAGGATGGAGGAATGGATGGGCATCGGTTGACTTCAGATCGCGCCGCACTGCGGCCGGACCGATGATTATCCGTTGGTTGTGCGCGAAAGTCAGGTAACCCCACCTTCAGGCAGCAGGCCAACACTGCCAAGTGACGCGGACAATGACGGCCGACGAGGAGGCCGCCACGGTCCGCGACATAAACGGTCCAGCGTGGGGAAGGCTCAGTTGATGCTGTTTTCGTAAATCCGCAGGAGCTTCTGCTTGGCCAGCAGTTTTTCCCGTTTCATCTGTCCCAGGGTTGCCCCATCAATCGGGAGCACACCCAGCTCCGCGTCCATGCATTTCTTGTTCAGCTTCTTGTGCTGTTGGTAGAGCTGCTTGAACTCCGGGTTGGCCTTGGCCAATGCGTCGATTTCACTCTGCGGCTGCCCTTCGAACATGACTACCTCCTTCATGCAGAAACAAGAACGCCCCGGCCTGACGGCACGGGGCGTTGCTGGATTGGAAAGCCAAGCCGCTCACCGTGGCACCACCAACCATCCTCCGGCCAACCTGCCAGGAGCTATCGGTTACTGGTTCGCGCCACGCTTGCACCGGCTCGGCCCTCCGTTGTCCGGACGACGAAAGTGCCGCCCGGACAATTGACCCTACGCCTGCAGAAAGGTTCCGGCAAGGGCTGTGCGGAAACGTTTACTGAATATTCAAACCGATCCGCATTCAGTCTCACGCGAATGACAAAAACCTAACAAGTTCAGCCATTTAGGTTTGTCACGGCGCGATAATGACTTCCGCTGAACGGGCCCGGGTAGAGGCTGCTTTCTTGCCCGTCACCTGGATGCGGTTGGCCGCCACGCCGCCTGCCACCAGCGCGTCCTTGAGCGCCTGCGCACGCCGCTGACCAACGCCATTGGCGCTGTCATAGGCTTCGATGATGACCCGGCCCTTCTTGCCGATGTTCAGGTACTCGGCCAGCGCCTTGGCCTGGTTGCCGGCCGCGGCGGACAGCGCCGCCTGGCCAGCCGCGAACGCATCGCCGCTGAAGGTGTAGATCTCGCCACGGCCATCGAACTTGGAGGCCGGCAGCTTCTGCCCGGACACCAGCTCCGCTTCCTCGCGGGCCAGCTTGGCCGCGTTCTGCTGGGCCGTGCTCAAACGCGCCTGCTGGCGACCGGCGACGCTGGTCAACGCAGTCTCCGCGTCCTGCCGGGCCAAGGTCTCGGCTTCGGCCGCCAGGCGCAGGCGCTCGGCCTCCTCGGCCTGGATCTGGGTCTGTACCCGCAGCTGTTCGGCTTCCTGACGGGCACGGGCAGCATCGCGGCGGCTGGCCTCGATCAGCAACTCGCTGCGGGTGCGCTCCAGTTCGTCGGCCTCACGGCGCGCCAACGCCGCGCGGCTGGCTGCCTCGGCAATCGCGACACGACGCTCGGCCAGGTAACGGGCGTCATCCAGCTCCTTGCGCTTGGCCTTGGCCAGCGCCGCGATGGCTTGCTGTGCCTGCAGCTTCTCGAACGAGGCCACGTCGGCCGTGGCCATGTCGGACTGCAGCACCAGCAGACGCTGGTTCAAGGACGCCACCGCCGGGTCTTCCGCGGCCAGCGCCAGCAAGGGCATGGCCAACAGGCCGACAACCACCAGATTCCTGATCCGCATCAACGTCCCTCCCCTGTCGCCAACTGGCGTTGCAGCTGGGCAACCTCGGCCTTGCGCTGGGCCAGCTGGGCCTGTGCAACGGCTTCCTCACTCTGCGCACGTGCCAGATCGGCGTCGGCTGCAGCGCGCAGCGCCAGGATCGGCGCCTGCTTGCGCTGCCGTCGGTCGCCTGCTGCCTGTTGGGCCTGGCCGAGCTGCTGGCGGGCCATCGCCATCGTGTCCGGCGCGTACTGATCGGCGTCGGCACGGTCGGCCTTCTCGACGGCCTGTTGTGCGGCAAGCAATTCCATTGCGCCCGGATCCTGCGCCAAAGCACTGCCGCATAGCACGAATGTGCAGGCGGTAGCACACAGGAATCGTCTTAATTGTGCGAAGCTAGATTTCATTGGGGAGCCGTTGCTTGGGTGACTGAGCACGGCCATTGTGGTCAAGCCTGAGGCGTGCTTGCAACGGCACGCCGCCGTTTGTTGGGGAAAATTTCGCATGGATATCGGCTATTTCTTGAAGCTGATGACCGAAAAAAACGCTTCGGACATGTTTTTGACCACCGGAGCGCCGGTTTACATCAAGATTGAAGGCAAGTTGTACCCGCTGGGCAATACCGGCCTGCCGCCGGGGATGGTCAAGAAAATCGCCTACTCGCTGATGGACGAAGGCCAGGTGCCGCAGTTCGAGCGCGACCTGGAACTGAACATGGCCATCGCCCTGGCCGACGCCGGGCGCTTCCGCGTCAATGTGTTCAAGCAGCGCGGTGAAGTCGGCATGGTCATCCGTGCGATCAAGAGCCGCATCCCCAGCATCGAGGAGCTCAATCTCCCGCAGGTGCTGAAGGACGTGATCATGACCCCGCGCGGGCTGGTGCTGGTGGTCGGTTCGACCGGCTCGGGCAAGTCGACTTCGCTGGCCTCGATGATCGACCACCGCAACAGCACCTCGACCGGGCACATCCTCACCATCGAGGACCCGATCGAGTTCCTGCACAAACACAAGCAGTCCATCGTCAACCAGCGCGAAGTCGGCTTGGATACCCACGCCTTCCACAACGCGCTGAAGAACGCGATGCGCGAGGCACCGGACGTGATCCTGATCGGCGAGATCCTTGACGCCGAGACCATGGAGGCGGCCATCGCCTTCGCCGAGACCGGGCACCTGTGCCTGGCCACGCTGCACTCCAACAACGCTGACCAGACCATCGAGCGCATCCTCAACTTCTTCCCGGAAAGCGCGCACAAGAACGTCTTGATGAACTTGTCGCTGAACCTGCGCGCGGTGGTGTCGCAGCGCCTGGTCAAGGGCAAGGACGGCCGTCGCCGCCCCGCAACCGAAGTACTCATCAACACGCCGATGATCCGCGACCTGCTGCGCCGTGGCGAGGTGCACACCATCAAGCAGGCAATGGAAGACTCGCTGGAAGAAGGCATGCAGAGCTTCGACCAGTGCCTGTTCCGGATGGTGAAGGACGGCATCATCGAGCAGGAGGAAGCGCTGCGCGCCGCCGACTCGCGCGATGGCCTGGCACTGAAGTTCCGCCTCTCCGAAGGTGGCAGCGGCGAGCATGATCCGTATGCGGATTTCGCGGTATCGGCACCGGCGGCAATCACGCACGGGTTCTGAGCTGGCGGTTCATGCAACAGAAAGCCCCGCATTGCGGGGCTTTCTGTCTGTGCTGCTGCAGCCATGAGCCAATCCTGACTGCCGTGGCTTTTGTAGGAGCGGCGTAAGCCGCGAAGCCGGCATTGCATCCGAAGCAGCAGATCACCCACTGCTCGACGAAGCTAGAGCCCGGATCCATCAGTGGC
>NZ_JBRREC010000042.1:0-37683 GCF_056760015.1 Stenotrophomonas sp. STEN029
AGGGAACACGGGGATGGAAGCGGCGCAAGGGTAGCGCAGATGACCGCGGCCTGCTGCTTCACGGTCTGAGCAGCAGGGGTTTGCCTGTGGGAGCGGCGTTAGCCGCGAAGCTGACGTTGCCTGGCCCCAGGCAACTGCGTCGTCTGATGAACAGCGTGCTTCGCGGCTTACGCCGCTCCCACAAACAAAGCCGCCCAGCATTGCTGCTGGACGGCTCGAGTAATTTCGATGAACCGCATCGAGGCCAATACCCGGCCTCGCTGCATCTCTGGAACAGGCAATCTTGGTGCTATGAGGTCGTGGCACTCTCACGCTGCTGCATCGAAACCCGGTTCCTGCCACCGCGTTTGGATGCATACAGCATTTCATCCGCTGCCTTCAGCACGGCTTCGATCTCGAAACTGCTCTGCGGCCAGTTGGCCACGCCCAGCGAAATCGTGATCGCGCCGACCTTGGCGATCTTCATCTCCGCCACCGCCACACGCAGACGCTCGGCCACCTGCGCCGCTGTTGCCGAGGTGGTGGAAGGCAGCAGGATCAGGAACTCCTCGCCGCCAACACGCAGCGGAACGTCATAGGCGCGACAGGCCTCGCGCATGCGCTGCGCAAGCTGCTGCAGGACCGCGTCACCAACATCATGGCCGTAGCCGTCGTTGATCCGCTTGAAGTGATCGATGTCGATCGAGATCACCGAGAACGTATTGCCCTGGCTCTCGAAGTTCGCCAGTGCTTCCTCCAGGCGACGGCGGTTGCCCAGCTTGGTCAACGGATCGGTGGTGGTGTCTTCACGCAGCTTGCTGAAGCTCTTGTGGATGGCATCCACCCCGACCAGCAAAGCCTTCTTGAGCTCGCGCGACTCGAAATACCACGACTTCACCGAGCCAATGTCCTTGGCCGAGGACGGATCTTCCATGTTGCGCGCCCCATCGGCCAACAAGCGCAATGGACGCGAAATCAGCCGCGCGCTCCACAGGACCAGGATCAAGGTCAGAATCGTTGCTGGCAGCGCCCGGTACAAAGTGCTCTGCATCAGCTGGGTCAGGGGTGCGAGCGTGACCGCCTCGGGGCGCTGGGCGACGATGCCCCAGCCGGTCGAAGCGACCGGCGCGTAGCCAGCCAGCATCTTCACGCCTTGTGAATTGACCGCATGCCCTTTGCCGGCCTCGCCCGAGGCAACGCGGTCGACCACGGTGTTTTTCTCCACGAAATCACCGATCCGGTCCGGATTCGGGTGATAGATGATGCGCTTCTGCTTGTCGACCACGAACAGGTAGGACCCATCCACGTAGAAGTGCTGCCCGAGCAGGCGGTCAAGGATGTTTTCCTTCTGCAGGTAGATCGCACCACCGATCGCACCAAGATAGCGGCCGGACGGCGAAACTATCGGGTGATTGATGAAGACGATGAAATTGCCGGTCGCGGACTGGTACGGCGCGCTGATCAACGGCCGCTTCTCACGCAGGGCAGTCTTCACCGCCTCGCTGCTGAGTACCCGCCCCTGCAATCCCAAGGTTTCGGGAGAGGTCGCAAGCACCTTGCCGCCGGCGTCGAAGATGGTGATGGAATTGAAGCTCTTGCTCATCATGCGCAGGCGCGCGGCTTCTTCCCCCAGCTGGGAGACATCGTCCATTTTCATCGCGAGCAGCTGCGCCGTGTAGGCCAGTTGCAGCTGGGACGCCTGCAGGAAGTCCTCGGTGCTCTTGGCCAGCTTGTTCGCGTAGGCGTAGTTACCGTCCAGCGTCGTGTCCACCAGCTGCTGCCGCTGCACGGTGTAGCCTGCATAGAAGGTGTTGGCGAACGGCACCAGTGCTCCGATCAGGGTGAGCACCAAAATAAGTTTTCGTAAATCCATGGATCCCAACGCGGACGCTTGAAGGTGTTGCCGCGACGAACCCACGCATGCCCGGGCGCGCAGCTCCCCCAAGCTGTGTTCATTTTACCAGCGGAACTGTCTGGTTTGACCGAAACCGGTGTCATTCCGCTGCGAGCAGCTGGCCAGGTGACCTGCCGTCACCCACAAAAAAGCCGCTGGTGTCAGCGGCTTCTCTGGATATCTGGCGGGCAAAGTGGGATTCGAACCCACGGAAGGTTTGACCCTTCGCCGGTTTTCAAGACCGGTGCCTTAAACCGCTCGGCCATCTGCCCGTAACGTAGTGCTTCCCCGGATAACGCTCCGGGGCGCGCATTCTCGCATGCCTGCGGGGTTTTTTGTTCAACCAGCTTCGATTGCCAGCGAACCGGCCATCGACGCGCGGATCTTTTCCTTGGCCCGCTCGCAGGCACCGCCACAGTGCAGGCGCGAAGCCTCCAGTTCGGTCGGCAGGTGCTCGGCCAGGAAGTCGATGAACACCCGCACCGCCGGCAACAGCCCGCGCCGCGAGGCGAACACTGCATGGCAGATGCCCTGCGGCAGCGACCAGTCCGGCAACACCACTTCCAGCTCGCCGTTGCGCACGGCCTCGGCGCAGACAGTTTCCGGCAGCATGGTGATGCCAAAACCATCCTTGACCATGGCCTGCAACAGCGGGAAATCGAAGCCGGCCACGCGCGGCTGAAGCTCGACCCGGCGCACTTCACCACCCGGCCCGTGCAGCTCCCAGCGCTGGCGCGCCTCGTCTTCGCTGATGCTCAGGGTCACGTGGTTGCCCAGGTCTTCCGGCGATGCCGGTCGCCCTGCCCGATCCAGATATGCCGGGCTGGCAACCAACAGTTCCTGCACCTGGCCGAAGCTGCGCATCACCAGGCTGCCGTCGTCATCCAGGCGCGAACGCACGCGCAGGGCGACGTCGTAGCCTTCATTGATGATGTCGACGCGGCGATTGCTGATGTTCAACTGCAGCCGCACCTTCGGATACTGCTCGAGGAACTTGGGCAGCAGCTTGGGCAACTGCATCTGCGCCAGCGACACCGGCACGCTGGCACGTACCAGTCCGCGCGGCTCGGCGCTCAGCCTGTCCACGACCTCGCGTGCAGCCTGTGCTTCGGCCAGCATGGTCTGCGCATGCCGATGCACGCTCATGCCGACATCGGTGACCGCGAAGCGCCGCGTGGAACGCTGCAGCAGGCGCACACCAAGATCGGTCTCAAGCTGGCTGATGCGCCGGCTGAGACGTGACTTCGGAATGCCCAGCGCCCGCTCGGCGGCAGCAAAACCGCCATGGTCGACCACCATGGCGAAGTAATAGAGGTCGTTGAGGTCCTGCATGGATTGAGCCCATCATTGGAACGAACAGGTAAATTTAATCACCTTTGTCCTGTATTTACAAATCAGACCCCAAACAGTCCTGATTGGAGGTTCAGGGTGTCGGTTGCCAAACGCTGTCGACGTCCATTCATTTTTGAAGGCCAAAGCGTCCGGGGGCGGCACGCTGTTGTAGGAGCGGCGTCAGCCGCGAAGCTGGCGATCCTTGTGGTCGACGGTTTTCGTGCAATTTCTGCGCTGCTGGCTTCGCGGCTGATGCCGCTCCTACAAGGCGCTACAGCTTTGCAGCGTTGGGGGTAGCGATTGAAGCGCCATCGAGCAGGCTTCTGCCGAGCATGGCTCGGCACTACCAGTGCTTGGCTGCCCGCTTTTGTGGGAGCGGCGTGAGCCGCGAAGCCCGGAATCCTTGCGATTGCGGGCTTTTCTGCAATTCCAGCTGATCTAGCTTCGCGGTTTACACCGCTCCCACAAGGATCAGGAGCCTTGTGGGCACGGGCACCGATGCGTTATCGGGCAGGCCGTTGCCGAGCATGGCTCGGCACTACTCAGCCTGCGCTCAGGCGATGCGTTCAGCGCCACCCATGTACGGACGCAGCACTTCAGGGATGGTGATCGAGCCATCGGCATTCTGGTAGTTCTCCATCACCGCGATCATCGCCCGGCCTACGGCCACGCCCGAGCCATTGAGGGTGTGCAGCAACTCTGGCTTGCCAGCGGGATTGCGCCAGCGCGCCTGCATGCGGCGCGCCTGGAAATCACCACAGTTCGAGCACGAGGAGATCTCCCGGTAGGTCTGCTGCGACGGCAGCCAGACTTCCAGATCGTAGGTCTTGATCGCCGAGAAGCCCATGTCGCCGGTGCACAGCAGCACCTTGCGGTACGGCAGGCCCAGCTTCTGCAGCACCGCTTCGGCGCAGCCGGTCATGCGCTGATGCTCGGCTTCGCTGTCTTCGGCGGCGCAGACGCTGACCAGCTCCACCTTCTCGAACTGGTGCTGGCGGATCATGCCGCGCACGTCGCGACCGCCGCTGCCAGCTTCGGAACGGAAGCACATCGAATGCGCGGTCATGCGCAGCGGCAGACGCTCGGCGTCGATGATCTCGTCGCGGACGATATTGGTCAGCGGCACTTCCGAGGTCGGGATCAGGTAGCGGGTGGATTCACCCAGCGCAGTCTTGAACAGGTCTTCCTCGAACTTGGGCAGCTGGCCGGTGCCGCGCAGCGAGTCGGCGTTCACCAACACCGGAACATTGGTTTCTTCGTAGCCATGCTCGTTGCTGTGCAGGTTCAGCATGAACTGACCCAGCGCACGGTGCAGGCGGGCGATTGAGCCGCGCAGCACGGTGAAACGCGCACCGGACAGCTTGGCGGCGGTTTCCGCGTCCAGGCCGTTGTTGCGGGCGCCCAGCTCTACATGGTCAAGCACCGGGAAATCGAACTCGCGCGGGGTACCCCAGCGCAGCTGCTCGACGTTCTCGCTCTCGTCCTTGCCGGCCGGCACATCGGCGGCGGGCAGGTTCGGGATACCCATCGACAGGGTCTCGATCTGCTCGCGCAGCACGTCAAGCTGCGCCTCGGAGCTCTTCAGCTCATCAGCGAACGCGGCCACTTCGGCCATGATCGCCGACACATCCTCGCCCTTGGCCTTGGCATGGCCGATCGACTTGGAGCGGCTGTTGCGCAGGCTCTGCAGCTCCTGGGTCCGCACCTGGATGCGCTTGCGGTCAGCCTCCAACGATTCGAAGGCGGCCACATCCAGCACGTAGCCGCGCGTACTGCGCAGGCGTTCGGCAAGTTCGGCGGGCTGCTGGCGAAGAAGGGCTGGATCAAGCATGGCTGGGCACTGTGTACGGGTGTGAGCCATAGATTATCGCGCGAACTGCGCCTGTCTGCCGCGTGATTCACCTTTCCTGTGCAAGAATCGGCCTGATCCACACGGTCAAGACCATGTCCGCCCCAAGCTCCCGCTCCGACCAGAACTTCACGTTTCACCTGCCCCGCAGCAGTTTGAAGATCGCCGGTATCGCCTTTGGCGTAGGCATATTGCTATTCCTGGTGGTCTGGCTCAATGCCCGCCGCCAGAACGAGTTCTACCGCGCCGATCCGGCTCAGCCGCAGGCCAACAGTGCGGTACTGGCGCCCCTGCCGGCGCCATTACCTGCCGGTGCCGGTGCCAGCGACATGCCCGATGCGCGTCCGGAGGCCGTGGAAGAAACCCCGGAACTGGTGGAAACCGCGCCTGCCCCGCCGCCGCAACCCATCGCCGAGACGGCACCGGTTGAGACCCCGCCCACAGCGCCAGTCGCTGCAGCGGCTCCCAGCGACCAGCCGGTGCCACTGCCTGACCAGAGCCCTGCCCCGGAATACCCTGCAGCGGCGTTGCGCCGTGGCGAAAGCGGCACGGTGATCGTGCGCGTGGATGTCGATGCCAGCGGCGCGCCGCTGGACGTGCGGGTAATCCAGCGCAGTGGCTCGCGCGAGCTGGATCGTGCCGCGCAGGAAGCCGTTCGCAACTGGCGTTTCCAGCCAGCGCAAAGCAATGGCCAGCCCATGCAGGGCAGCCTGGAAATCCCGTTCGACTTCAAACCGGCGCCTTAAGCTGAACCCCGGCTCCCCAACGGGGCCGGTTCATGCCAAAAGTCATTCGCCGTTTGGGAGTGCAGGACCAGACTTGCTGCGTAGACGTTACGCAGAGCCCCCATGTCGATGTCCAGCATCCCGCACCAGCACAGCGCAAGCCATGATCCAGCAGCAGCACGCCCGCACGGCGTTGCTGTAGCTTGGCTGTGGGGCCTGTTGGCGGTGGCGGTACTGGGTATTTTCAGCTTGGTGGGCTACCGCAGCCTGCAGACACCAACAGAAACCGGCCCGGTGTCGATCACCACGGCCGATACCACCACGGTGGTCAGCATTGCCGGCAATCGCGATGCCGAGCCACTGCCCAGCAATCCAACGCCGGACTACCCTGCCGCCGCGCTCAATGCCGGGCTCGAAGGCGACGTGATCGTGCGCCTGCAGATAGATGCCAACGGCCGGGTCAGCCAAGCGATGGTTGTCGGACACGAGGGCGGCGTGGATCCAGCGCTGGATCAGGCCGCCATCCAGGCGCTGCAGCACTGGCGCTTCCAGCCCGCGATGCGGGATGGTCGCGCCATCAACAGCGTGGTGCAGGTACCCGTCGAGTTCAGGACCGGACGCTGAGCCCGAAACCGGCGCCGCTGGCCAGGCTATCAAAGCCCGGGAACGAGGTCGCCACGTTGGCGACATCATTGATGCGCACTTCACCGGTGCTGAGCTGACCGGCAATGGCAAAGGCCATCGAAATGCGGTGATCGCCGTGGCTCTCGATGGTGCCGCTGCCCAGCGGACCACCGAAAATGGTCGCACCATCCTCAGTTTCGTCCACGCGCAGGCCCAGGTCACGCAGGCCGGTGGCCATCGCCGCAAGACGATCGGATTCCTTCACCCGCAGTTCGGCCGCACCGCGCACCACGGTCTGGCCTTCGGCGGCAGCGGCAGCCACGAACAAGGCCGGGAACTCGTCGATCATGTCCGGTACCAGCGCCTCCGGAATCTCAGCGCCCTTGAGCTGGGCATAGCGCACAACCAGATCTGCGACCTGCTCGCCACCGTGCTCGGCATGGTTCTCCTCGGTGATGTCCGCGCCCATCAAACGCAGCGCAGCCAGCAGGCCGGTGCGACGCGGATTCAAGCCGACCGAACACAGTCGCACTTCCGACCCGGGAATGACGCTGGCCGCAACAATGAAGAACGCCGAGGACGAGAAGTCCGCCGGCACTGAAATGTCGGTCGCGCGCAGGCGCTGGCCGCCACGCAGGCGCGCCTTGCCCGGCGCGAACTCGATCTCCACGCCGAATGCGCGCAGCATGCGCTCGGTGTAATCGCGGGTTGGATGCGGCTCGACCACTGATGTCTCGCCTTGCGCATACAGGCCAGCCAGCAGCACCGCCGACTTGACCTGCGCACTGGCCACCGGCAATTCGTAATCGATGCCGTGCAGTGTCTGGCCACCATGGATATGCAGCGGCGGCGTTCCATCGTCCTGGGTATCGATGCGTGCGCCCATCTGCGCCAGCGGCCCGGTCACCCGGCGCATCGGCCGCTTGGACAGCGACGCGTCACCAACCAATGTGGTGTCGAACGGCTGTGCGGCCAGCAGGCCTGCCAGCAGGCGCATGCCGGTGCCCGCATTGCCGCAGTCCAACTCACCGTGCGGGGCTTTCAAGCCATCCACGCCCACGCCATGAACGATCCGCTGCGACGCCGACGGCGTTTCAAAACGCACGCCCATCTGCTCGAAGATATGGGCGGTGGCGCGGGTGTCCTCGCCTTCCAGGAAACCATCGATATGCGATACGCCATCGGCCAACGCGGCGAACATCACCGAACGGTGCGACACCGACTTGTCACCGGGAATGGCGAGCGTGCCCTGCAGGGCGGAACCTTTGCGTGCAATCCAGTAGGGCTGGGAACTCATGCGGTCTCTCTAGTATTCAGTGCGCCAAGGCGCGTCAGCAAACCCTTCTCCCTCCGGGAGAAGGTGCCCGAAGGGCGGATGAGGGTGCGGGAGCACATGGCTGCAGCGAATTGAAGAATGTCGGCAACCCTGCCCTCACCCCAACCCCTCTCCCGCGGGGAGAGGGGCTTTGGAACTCAGGGCACGGCGACCGGGTAGGAGCCGAGCACCTTGATCTGCGCCGAATGCGACTTGAGCTCGGCCAGCGCGGCCTGCATCGATGCGTCTTCGATATGGCCGGCCAGGTCGATGAAGAAGCCGTACTCCCACTTGGCCTGGTGCGACGGCCGCGATTCGATGCGGTTCATGCTGATGCCATGGCGCGCGAACGGGCTGAGTACGTCGAACAGCGCGCCCGGCTTGTCGTGGATGAAGACCAGCACCGAGGTACGGTCATGGCCCGACGACGGGAACAGCTGGCGGCCGATCACCAGGAAGCGCGTGGTGTTGTCGGCGTCGTTCTGGATCGGCTTGGTCACCACCTTCTTCAAGCCATACACATGCCCTGCACTCTCGCCGCCGATGGCCGCCGCGTCTTCCGCATTGCGGGCGCGTCGGGCACCTTCGGAGTTGCTGGACACCGGCACTTTTTCGGTCTTGGGCAGGTTGGCACGCAGCCATGCCGAGGTCTGCATGAAGGCCTGCGGATGCGCGTAGATGCGCTCGATGTCCTCGATGCGGCCAGTGCGCGAGAGCAGGTACTGCTGCACGCGTAGTTCGACTTCGCCACAGATCTTGAGGTTGGAGGTCAGGAACATGTCCAGGGTGATCTGGATCGTGCCCTGCCCGGAATTCTCCACCGGCACCACGCCGAAATCGGCGTTGCCGTTTTCCACTTCCTGGAAGATTTCTTCGATATTGGCCAGCGGCAAACCCAGCGCCGAGCGGCCAAAGTGCTTGTGCGCGGCCTGCTGGGTGAACGAGCCTTCCGGGCCGAGGTAGCCGATCTTCAGCGGCTCCTGCTGGGCCAGACAGGCCGACATGATTTCGCGATAGACGTGCACCAGCACTTCGTCACTGAGCGGGCCCTCGTTGCGGTCCACTACCATGCGCAGCACCTGTGCTTCGCGCTCCGGGCGGTAGTAGTCAACGGCTGCCGCCAGCTTGCCCTTGGCCTTTCCGACCTGATGGGCGAAGTTGGCCCGCTCGGCGATCAAGGCCTGGATGCTGCGATCGATCTGGTCGATCTTGGCGCGCACATCCGACAGTACCGGCTTGGCGACGGCCAGGGTCTCGGTGACCGCTTTCTTGCTGGCGGCGGTCTTCTTAACCGCAGCAGGCTTGCTCGCGGCTTTCTTGGCGGCAGGTTTGGCTGCGGTGGCCGGCTTGGCCTTGCTGGCGGTCTTGCTTGGCTTGGTCGCCATGGAATCGTCTACCTGTTACTGGCCGGCGCAGTGCGCACGGCGGGATTGGTTCAACCGTTGCGCTGCTGGAAGTCACGCATGAATGCTGCCAGCGCCTGCGCGCCTTCCAGCGGCATCGCGTTGTACAGCGAGGCACGAATGCCACCGACCGCCTTATGCCCCTTCAGCGCCAGCAGGCCGGCCGCCTTGGACTCGCTGACGAAACGCGCATTGAGCTCGTCGCTGGGCAGGAAGAACGGGATGTTCATCCGCGAACGCACAGCCGCGGCCACGTCGTTGCGGTAGAAGCCGCCGGAGCCATCAATGGCGTCATACACCGCCGAGGACTTTGCCAGACTGAGCCTGGCGAAGGCATCAACACCGCCTTGGGCCAGCATCCACTTGAACATCAGCCCAGCCAGGTACCAGTTCCAGGTCGGCGGCGTGTTCAACATCGAATCGCGGGCGACATGCGAGCGGTAATCGAAGATATCGGCACGCGGCTGGCCGGCGCGTTCCAGCAGGTCGCGGCGGATGATGACCACGGCAATGCCCACCGGGCCAAGGTTCTTCTGCGCGCCGGCATAGATCACGCCATAACGCGACACATCAATCGGCTCGGAGGCGATCGACGAACTGAAGTCGGCGATCAGCGGCACGTTGCCCACATCGGGTACGTCGCGGAACTCGATGCCGTGGATGGTTTCGTTGGCGGTGATATGCACATAAGCAGCATCGTCCGACAGCTGCCACTGCGAGCGCGCCGGGATATCCCGATAGCCACTGGCCTCACCGCTGGCGGCGATGTTGACGTCGACATAGGGCTGGGCCTGCTTGACCGCGGTCTTGCCCCAGTGGCCACTGACCACGTAGTCCACGCGTTGGCCCGGGCTGGCGAAATTCAGCGGCAGCAGTGCCTGCTGGGTGGTGGCACCGCCACCGAGGAACAGCACCGCATAATCGTCGGGAATACCGATCAGGCGGCGCAGATCAGCCTCGGCCTCGGCCGCCACGGCCATGAAATCGGCGCTGCGGTGGCTGATCTCGACAATGGACGCACCTACGCCATTCCATTCCAACATCTCCGCCTGCGCCTGACGCAGGACCGATTCCGGCAATGTCGCAGGGCCGGCACTGAAATTGAATGCGCGCGTCATGTCACACCTGTTGAGCAGAACCCCTAGTATGCCGCAGCGCAACAGCCTTGGGCCATCCGGAAAAGGTTGCATCTGCACCCATTCCGGGCCGCTGTTTCAGCGCGGCCCATGCGGCGGGACAACGCCACCGGAACCGGTGCTCAGCGTGCCCCGAACAGCAACAAGGCGCTGATCGCCGCACCCAGCAGCAAGGCACTGAGCAGCAGCCACGGCCAACGCCGCGGCAGCCTGGGCTTGGCCGGTGCCAGCGTCGATGGCTTGAGCGCGACCGGCTCGTCATCCTCCTCCAGCGGGAACGCCACACTGGCCGAGGCCGGGCCCAGCGGGACTTCCAGCACAAAGCGGTGGTTGCCCTCGAACACCACCTGGTCGCCGGCCTGTAGCCAGCAATGGCGGGTGATCACGCCATTGACCAGGCTGCCGTCGGCCGAGCCCAGATCGCGCAGCAGAACCTTGTCACCGTGCCGCTCGAAACGGGCATGACGCGCGGCGAAGGCCGGGTCGTCGATGAGAATGTCGCTGGCCGGATCACTGCCGATGACGCGCGGCGTGTCCAGGGTAAAGCTGCGGCCGTGATGGCGGCCACCTACCCCGCGCAACAGCACCCGCAGGTCGTCGCCAGCATCAGTCGGGGCTTCAGGGGGATGCGCCACCTGCTCGCAGTCGCCACGCAGCAGCATTTCCGCGCCGTCGGCATATACCGAATCGCCTGCGCGCAGCAGCGCCATGCGCCGCACCGGACGGCCGTTGACATGGATGCCGCGGCCGCCATTGGCAACCTGCAACCAGACCCCGCGCTGATCGGTACAGAACTGCGCCAACAGCAATGGGCCAACACTGCCGTCGCCCAACCGGACTTGACCCGAGGCGTGGCGCACAATGCGCTGGACACCCGGCATCAATGACTGATCCGGCTGCTGACGATTACTGAAATGGACTTGCAGAGTGCGCACCGGCAGCAGACTAGCAGGTCATCCGGTCATGCAGAAGGTGTACGCAAGGCTTGGACTACGCCGCGCCGGTCCGCACAATGGCGCATCTTTCTTACAAACAGCAGTCCAGGCCATACGCCATGTCCACCATTGATATCCAGCACGCCCATTCCCTGTCCGATGACAAGGCCCGCACCGCCATCGCCGAAGTCGCGGAAAAACTGCAGGAGCGCTTCGACGTGGCCACCCGCTGGGACGGCCCAGTGCTGCACTTCAACCGTTCCGGTGTGGACGGTGCCATCGAGCTGCTGCCGGGCGCGGTGCGGGTCAAGGCCGAGCTGGGCTTCCTGCTGTCGGCAATGAAAGGCATGGTGGAGTCCGAAATTCAACGCGTGCTGACCGACAAGCTGGGCTGAGCGGGTACCGTCACACAACTCGACCCGCCAAGCCGTTACGGTGTAGCTGAACTCTTCAACCCCGCACAGGAGCATCGTCATGACCACCTACGAGCAACGCCCGGAAGACGAGGACGACACCACTGGCGCGCAAGGCCAGGCCGAGCGCTTGACCAGGAAGGTGACCGAGTCGGCCCAGCAGGTCTGGCTGGCAGGCCTGGGCGCGCTGTCGCGTGCGCAGGCCGAGGGCAGCAAACTGTTCGACACCCTGGTCAAGGAAGGCCAGGACAGCGAAGCCCGTTCCCGCGAGCAGTCTCGCAAAGGCGAAAGCCTGCGCGATACCGTGGAGAACACCCTGGGCCAGGCCCGCGAGCGCGCCGCCGGCACCTGGGACAAGGTCGAAAAGTCGTTTGAAGACCAGGTCCACAACGTGCTGCGACGCATGGACATCCCCTCGCGCTCGGACATCGAGGCGCTGAACGACCGCCTGGACGCCCTCAACCGCCGCCTTACCCGGGCCGAGAGCCGCGCCGCGCACGACGGGCAGCACGCTGAAGATCAATGATGTTGCAAAGCAGCATTGGTTGAGCAAGAATCAATCACCCGCCAGCAGTACCGCGCCGTAAGTCTCCCTCCCCTCACGGCATCGGATGGCGGGTTTTTCTTGCCTGCGATTTGTCCAAGTGGCCGAATTCCGGGTTTCCAGCCTGCCTGCAAGCGATAATCCGCTGTTCACCGCGCCGCTCACGCAGCAACAGAGGGCGGCCGCAAACGCTGGAGACACGCATGCACACCCCGCACCCTGCCCCTGATTCGGGCACCCAGACCCGGCACGCCCTGCACGGCCACTACCCACGTGCCGAGACCGCGGATGACTTCCGCCGAAATCTGGCGCTGGTCCGCGAGCGCATCGATGCGGCCTGTCAACGTGTCGGCCGCGATCCGGCCGGCGTGCGACTGCTGCCGGTCAGCAAGACCATCGACGAAGCCCATATCCGCCTGGCCTATCAGGCCGGTTGCCGCGTGCTGGGCGAGAACAAGGTGCAGGAGGCCCACCACAAGTGGGAGGCCATGCAGGACCTGGGCGACCTGCGCTGGTCGGTGATCGGCCACCTGCAGACCAACAAGGCCAAGCTGGTAGCGCGCTTCGCCGACGAATTCCAGGCCCTGGACAGCCTGCGTCTGGCCGAAACCCTTGAACGTCGGCTGCAGGCCGAAGGCCGCTCGCTGGACGTGTTCGTGCAGGTGAACAGCTCCAACGAGGCCAGCAAGTACGGGCTGGCACCCGAAGCGGTCGCCGGTTTCCTGCAGGCCCTGCCGCGCTCTGGCGCGTTGCGGGTCCGTGGCCTGATGACCCTGGCCCTGTTCTCCGCCGAGCCGGCGCAGGTCCGGGCCTGCTTCGTTCGTCTGCGTGAGCTGCGCGATCAGCTGCGCCAGCACGCACCTGCCCACATCGGGCTGGATGAGCTGTCGATGGGCATGTCGGGGGACTTCGAGATCGCCATCGAGGAAGGTGCCAGCGTGGTCCGGGTCGGTCAGGCCATCTTTGGCGCGCGGGCGCTACCCGACAGCCATTATTGGCCGGCGACAACGCCTGCGGATTAATTCACGGGCGCAGTTCAAAAAGGCGAAGTCAGCCTGCTCTTACGGTCGTCAGGGAAGATAGACTGGGCGCCATCTATAGGCTTTCAGGTATGTCGATGTTTTCGTGGATTCTGGCCCTGTTGCTTGCGTTGCTCTTGTGGGGCCTGGCTTCTGCATACCTCTGGTTGGTCGCCCGCCGTCAAACCGAGCGCCAGCATGGCCTGGCGGCATTGGCTGGCATGCGCTGGCGCGAGTTTTCCCGCATCGTGCACCAGGCCATGGCCGAGCAGCGCGACCTGCACCCGCTGACCGACGACGATGAAAACGACCGCGGCACCAGCAGCGATTTCCTGCTGCAGCGCGGCGGCCAGCGCTGGCTGGTGTCGTGCAAGCACGGCCGCGCCTACCGCTTCGATGCGACTGCCATCCATGAGCTTGCCTCGGCCATCAGCCTGACCGGCGCCGCTGGCGGCCTGCTGATCACCGAAGGCCACGTTGAGCGCGACGGCCTGGCCGAGGCGGAAAAGCACTCGATCGAAATCATCGATGCGCGTCAGTTGTGGGAGCTGCTCAAGCCCTATATGCCCACCGAAGCGCACGAAACGGTCACCGGCATCGCCCGCCGCGAAGCGGTCCGCCACACAGGCATTGCCGGATTGGCGGCAGCGACCCTCGGCCTGCTGGCCGGCATGGGCTACATGACCATGCAAGGAGATTCCCCAGCAGCCGCACCGATCGACACGACACCGCAGGTTGTCGCCGAACCAACTGCCGAACCGGCAGCTCCAGCTCCAGCTGCAGCCGAGCCTGCCGCTGAGCCCAGCAAAGCCAAGCCTGCCGCCGCCGCAGCGAGCGCCCCCCACCCGGGCGACCTTGTGCAGGACCCGGACGCCGCCACCTTGCTGCGCTACCAGCAATCCGTTTCAAAAGCCCTGGCCGGCACTTCCGGCGTGGTCAGCGGCATCTGGTTGACCCGCTCCACCCTGTCGGTGGAACGCAGTGGCGATGACGCCCAGGTGTGGCCGCTGATCTGCCAGCAGCTGCAGCGCTACCCGGCGCTGCGCACTACCCGCGTGCAGCTCAACCCGCGCCCCGGCGTGGATGAGCCAGTGCGCTGGCGGCAGTGCAGCACCATCTGAGAGTCAGCAGCTTCCAGCCAGGCCATCGGCTCGGCTGGAGATTGAATCGGACGGATTGAATCAGACGCGCAGAATCAGCGGGCGCCCGGTGCGAAGCGGGCAATCAAGTCGTAGGCATCGCCCAGGAACATCTGCCGCACCCAGGTGATGGGCAGTTCGCCACGCCAGGTCTGGCGGTCGATGACCAGGCAAGCCGTGCCCACCGCAACCTTCAGCAACGCAGCCTCCTCGGCGGTCGCGGCCACCGCGCTGATGCGATGCTGGCCGCGCGTCCATGACACGTTCTGCAGCAGCCAGCTGCCCGGCGCATGGATGGAGAAATCCACCTTCAAGGTTTCCGGCACCGCTTCAGGATTGATCAACCGGCGCTCCAACGCCAGCGGCTTACCGTCGGCCAGGTGCAGGCAGCGCATCGCCAGCAACTTGCCGTCACCTACCAGTTGCAGCTCTTCGGCCGAGGTTTCCCTGGCCTTGCGGTGCGCGCGTTCCAGCAACTGGAAACCGTATTCGTGGCCGCGGTCGGTGACCGCCACCTCGATGTCGGGGATTTCCAGCGCCACCTGCTCCAGGTGCGGCGGCTGCCGTGCAACGAAGGAACCTGCGCGACGGCGGCGTTCGATCATGCCGCTCTCGGCCAGCGCGGTGAGGACCTTGTTCACCGTCATCCGCGAGCAACCGTACTGTTCCATCAACTCGTGTTCGAACGGAATACGGAAGCCAGGCTCCCATTCGCCGCTGAGGATGCGGCCTTCGATGTCACTGCGGATGCGGTGATTGAGGGTGGGAGCTTTCTTGCCCTTCACTCGGGTTTCCTGAAAGAGACGGTGTCTGGCCGATAACCGACCTTAGCCCAGTATCCGCGCAAGCGCGGCACGGTAACGCGCGCTGATCGCATCGCGGTTCACGTGGCGGCCATCGCGGACCAAGGCCCGACCGTTGCGCCAGACGCTGCGAAGGGCGCCATTACGTGCGGCGAACAGCCAGCTGTCAAGCAAGGCGTCACCGCTGCGATTGAGCAGGGCCGGATGCCGGGCATCCAGTTCCAGCAGATCAGCAGCAGCGCCCACGCTCAACCCCGCCTGTACACCCAACGCCTGTGCGCCACCCTCCCCTGCCTGCTGGTAAAGCCAGCGGCCACTGGACAGATCGCCCGGCGAAAGTACATTTCGGCCTCGTAGCTGCAGGCGCTGGCCGTACTCGAGCAGACGCAGTTCCTCGGCTGCATCGATGAGTACATTGGAATCGGAACCGACGCCGAAACGACCGCCGGTCCGCACGAACTCGCGCATCGGGAACAGGCCGTCGCCAAGATTCGCCTCGGTGATCGGGCACAGTCCTACCACCGCCCCACTGTCCGCCATCAACTGCACTTCCCTGTCGTTGACGTGGGTAGCGTGCACCAGGCACCAGCGCGCATCGACAGCTGCATTTGCATACAGCCATTCGACCGGTCGCTGGCCGCTCCAGGCCAGGCAGGCATCGACTTCGCGGGTCTGCTCGGCGATATGGATATGGATCGGGCCCGGTGCCAATGCAACCAACGCCTGCAATTCTTCCGGTGTGCTGGCACGCAGGCTGTGTGGGGCCAGCCCCAGCACCGCATCGGGCGTGTCTGCCAGGGCGCGTTTGCAGCCTTCAAGCAGGTCCGCAAAACCATCGATGTCGTGCAGGAAGCGCCGCTGCGCCGGGGTTGGCGCGGCTCCGCCAAAGTCGCTGTGCGCGTAGAACACCGGCAGCAGGGTCAGGCCCAGACCTGTTTCATCCGCCGCCGCCGCAACCCGTACCGACATTTCTGCATGGTCGGCGTAACGGCTGCCGTTTTCGGTGTGGTGCAGATAGTGGAACTCGCCGACGCGGGTGAAGCCGCTTTCCAGCATCTCCATGTAGGCCTGCGCGGCAATGGCCTGGAAGGTCTCCGGGTCCAGGCGGTCCAGGAAGCGGTACATCAGCTCGCGCCAGCTCCAGAAGCTGTCGCCCGAGCGCCCACCAACCTCGGTAAGCCCGGCCATCGCCCGCTGGAAGGCATGACTGTGCAGGTTACCCAGGCCCGGCACCACCACGTCCAGACGCTGCGACTGGCCGTCCCAGGCTTCGCCGGCAACCACCGCGGTGATGCGACCGGCAACGCTGTCGATGCGTACATCCTGCGCCCAGCCCTGCGGCAGCATGGCGTGGGCGGCGTGGAAACGAACCGTTGGGGCTGGCTTGATCGTTGTCACTGGACACTCTCCGATGGTCGCCGTTATTGTATATACAAATAGGCACGGAGAGGGACAATGCGCTGCGACACGCTATGGCACAACGCCAACCTGATGACCCTGGACGACGCCTCAGGCGGACTGGGCAGCATCCGCGACGGTGTTGTCGCCGCCCGCGATGGCCGCATCCTGCATGTCGGGCCAGCAGCAGATGCACCTGCATTTGAAGCCGATAACCGCGTCGACTGCAATGGCCGCTGGATCAGCCCCGGCCTGATCGACTGCCACACCCACCTGGTCTATGCCGGCAACCGCGCAGGCGAGTTCGAGCAACGCCTGCAGGGCGTGACCTACGCACAGATTGCCAAGGCCGGTGGCGGCATCGTTTCCACCGTCAGCGCGACCCGCAACGCCGATGACGCGGCCTTGATCGAGGCCAGCCTGCCCCGCCTGGATGCGATGCTGGCCGAAGGCATCACCACCATCGAGATCAAATCCGGCTACGGCCTGACCCTGGCCGACGAACGCAAACAGCTGCGCGTTGCGCGCGAACTGGGCGTGCTGCGCAAGGTGGAGATCGCGCCGACCTTTCTTGGTGCACATGCCGTGCCGCCAGGCTATGAGGCTCAGGCTTACATCAACGAAGTCTGCGCGGTGATGATTCCGGCAATCGCCGCGGAGGGGCTGGCCGATGCCGTCGACATTTTCTGCGAGAACATCGCCTTTTCGCCTGCGCAGGCGCAGCAGGTTTTCGGCGCCGCCAAACAGCATGGGCTGGCAATCAAGATCCACGCAGAACAGCTGTCCAACCAGCACGGTGCGGAATTGGCCGCACACAATGGCGCACTGTCCGCGGACCACATCGAACACCTGGATGAAGCAGGGATTGCTGCGATGCGCGCCTCGGGCACGGTCGCCGTGCTGCTCCCCGGCGCCTACTACTTCACCCGCGAGACCGTGTTGCCCCCCATCCAGGGGCTGCGTGATGCAGGCGTGCCGATGGCGCTGGCCACCGACAGCAACCCGGGCACCTCGCCGCTGACCAGTCCGCTGCTGGCGATGAACATGGGCGCCACCTTGTTCCGCATGACCGTAACCGAGTGCATCGCCGGCTTCACCCGCGAAGCCGCGCGTGCCCTTGGCCGCGGCAACCGCATCGGCAAGCTGATGAACGGCATGGACTGCGATCTGGCCATCTGGAACATCGAGGCACCCGCCGACCTGGTCTACCGGATCGGCTTCAACCCCTTGCATGCCCGCGTCTGGCGCGGGCAAACCGTTTGAACGTCCCCCGCTTCAATCTCGCACTTTGAACCTCGCACTGCTGGAGCACGCATGAGCACTACCTTGACCCTCCTCCCCGGCCACGTTCCGTTGGCGCAATGGCGGCAGATCTATCGCGGCGCCAACGTGCGCCTGGATGAATCCGCCCAAGCCGCGGTACTGCGCAGCGCACAGGTGGTGGATGCCATCGTCGCCAAGGGCGAGCCGGTCTATGGCATCAATACCGGCTTCGGCAAGCTGGCCAGTGTCCGCATCGAGCGCGAGGACCTGGAAACCCTGCAGCGCAATATCGTGTTGTCGCATGCCGCCGGTGTAGGCGAGCCGATGCCGGTCGATGTCGTGCGACTGATGATGGCGCTGAAGTTGACCAGTCTCGCGCAAGGCGCATCGGGCATTCGCCCGCAGACCTTGGCGCTGCTGGAAGCAATGTTGCAGAAGGATGTGGTGCCGGTGGTGCCCTGCCAGGGCTCGGTTGGCGCCTCCGGCGACCTGGCACCGCTGTCGCATCTGGCCAGCGTGATGATTGGTGTTGGTGAAGCATTTGTCGGCGGCGTGCGGATGTCCGCCGAAGCTGCCTTCGCGCAGGCCGGTCTGCAGCCGTTGGTGCTGGGCGCGAAGGAAGGCCTGGCGCTGCTCAATGGCACCCAGTACTCGACCGCTTATGCACTGGCCGGTCTGTTCGAGATCGAAGTGGTTTTCCAGGCCGCACTGGTTACCGGTGCGCTGTCGGTGGAAGCCGCCAAGGGCTCGGATACCCCGTTTGACCCACGGATCCACAGCATTCGTGGCCAGCGCGGACAGATCGCCACCGCCGCGGTGCTGCGCGAGTTGATGCAGGGCTCGGCAATCCGCGAATCGCATCGCGACAATGACGTGCGCGTGCAGGACCCTTACTGCCTGCGCTGCCAGCCGCAGGTGATGGGCGCCGCATTGGACGTGATCCGCCAGGCCGCCACCACCCTGGAAATCGAGGCGAATGGCGTCTCCGACAACCCGCTGGTGTTCACCGACACCGGTGAAGCACTGAGCGGCGGCAACTTCCACGCCGAGCCGGTGGCATTCGCAGCGGACATGCTGGCGATGGCGGTCTGCGAGATCGGCTCGATCAGCGAGCGCCGCACTGCCATGCTGGTGGACCCGGCGCTGTCCGGCCTGCCGGCCTTCCTGACCCCGAAGCCGGGCCTGAACTCCGGCTTCATGATCCCGCAGGTCACCGCGGCAGCACTGGTGTCGGAGAACAAGCAGCGCGCCTATCCGGCCAGCGTCGACTCGATCCCGACCTCGGCCAACCAGGAAGATCATGTGTCGATGGCTGCGCATGGCGCACGTCGACTTATCGCTATGGCTGAGAACGCTGCCAATGTCATTGGTATCGAACTGCTTGCTGCAGGCCAGGGCTGTGATTTCCATGCGCCGCTGCGTTCGAGTTCGGCGCTGGAACAGGTGCGTTCTACCCTGCGTGCGCAGGTGCCTACCCTGGTGGACGACCGTTACTTCCACCCGGACATGGTTGCTGCGACTGCATTGGTACGCGCGGGCGCGTTGACGGCTGGCCTGGGTGTGCAGTTGCCGGGTGTTGATGTGACTGACAAGGCCTGATCGAAGCGTATGCAGAGCTGCCGGCTAGCGTTGGAGCTTCACCGCGAAGAGCGCCCTCATCTGCCCTCCGGGCATCCTCTCCCGCTTGCGGGAGAGGCGACAGCTGGCGGCGCTGCAATCTGCCAGGCCAGGCTCAGTTCACCGCGAGCTGCGGTGCAAGCCCTTCTCCCGCCTGCGGGAAGAAGAGCCTGCCCCCGCGAAGGCGGGGGTGGCGCGAAGCGCCGGATGAGGGGAGCTTTTGACCTTCACCGTGTAAAGCGCCCCCCTTCTGCCCTTCGCGCATCCTCCCCCGCCAGCGAGGGAAGAACATTGCCCCCCTACCCCAGGAATCCCCATGACGAACGCCACTGACTGGCTGCAGATACACCACGGTCACGCTCCGCTGATCGTCAGCTTCCCGCATACCGGCACCGAACTGCCTGCCTCGCGCGTTGGCCATTTCGTGTCGCCGTGGCTGGCACGCCGTGACGCCGACTGGTGGGTGCACGAGCTCTATGCCTTCGCCAAGGCAATGGGCGCGACGACGGTACGCACCGCCATCTCGCGCTCGCTGATCGACGTCAATCGCGACCCATCCGGTGCCTCCCTGTACCCAGGACAGAACACCACCGGCCTGTGTCCGCTTACCACCTTCGACAACCAGCCGCTGTACCGCGCCGGGCATGAGCCCGATGACGCGGAGATCCAGTATCGGCGCGAAACCTGGTTCGACCCCTACCACGCTGCACTGGCCGGCGAGATCGCCCGACTGCGCGCGCAGCATGAAACCGTGGTCGTCTACGACGCACATTCGATCCGTTCACTGATTCCGCATCTGTTCGATGGCGAACTGCCGCAGTTCAATATCGGCAGCGCTGGACCCAGCGGCGCGCCGGATACCTCCTGCGACAACGCGCTGACCGACGTGGTCGAGAACCTGTGCGCCATGAGCGGCATGAGCCACGTGCGTAACGGCCGCTTCAAGGGTGGCTGGATCACCCGCCACTACAGCAATACCGCCAACGGCGTGCATACCCTGCAGATGGAACTGGGCTGCCGCGGTTACATGCACGAACCCGCACCCGAGGACGTGGACGAGCACAGCTGGCCCACGCCCTACGACCCAGAACACGCAAGCCCCGTCCGCAACACCTTGCAGCAAGTGCTTGGCGCTTGTCTGGAATTTGCTACCAGGAGAAATGCATGACCCGTCACGACCCCTCCCGCAACCCGCGTGCACCTCGCGGCAATACGCTCAACTGCAAGTCCTGGCAGACCGAAGCGCCGTTCCGCATGCTGCAGAACAACCTCGATGCCGAGGTCGCCGAAGACCCGACCTCGCTGGTCGTCTACGGCGGTATCGGCCGCGCCGCACGTGATTGGGAAAGCTACGACAAGATTCTGGAAACCTTGAAGCGCCTGGACGACAACCAGACCCTGCTGGTGCAGTCTGGCAAGCCGGTTGGCGTGTTCCCCACCCATCCGGATGCGCCGCGCGTGTTGATCGCCAATTCCAACCTGGTGCCGCACTGGGCCAACTGGGAGCATTTCAACGAGCTCGATAAGAAGGGCTTGATGATGTACGGGCAGATGACCGCCGGCAGCTGGATCTACATCGGCAGCCAGGGCATCGTCCAGGGCACCTACGAGACCTTCGTCGAGATGGGTCGCCAGCACTACGGTGGCAGCCTGAGCGGCAAGTGGATCCTCACCGCCGGTTTGGGCGGCATGGGTGGCGCACAGCCGCTGGCTGCTTCACTGGCCGGTGCCAGCAGCCTGACCATCGAATGCCGCCAGAGCAGCATCGACTTCCGCCTGCGCACCCGTTACGTCGATGAGCAGGCCAGCGACATCGACGACGCCTTGGCACGCATCGCCAAGTACACGGCGAGCGGTGAAGCCAAGTCGATTGCCCTGCTCGGCAATGCCGCCGAGATCCTGCCGGAACTGGTACGCCGCGGCGTGCGTCCGGATTGCGTTACCGACCAGACCAGCGCCCACGACCCGGTGCACGGCTACCTGCCGATCGGCTGGAGCGTGGAGCAATGGCTGGCCGAACAACAGGCCAATCCGGAGAAAGTCCGCGATGCCGCCAAGGCCGCGATGCGCGTGCACGTCGAAGCGATGCTTGCCTTCCATGCTGCCGGCATTCCCACCGTCGACTACGGAAACAACATCCGCCAGATGGCCTTCGACGAAGGCTTGCAGGATGCCTTCGATTTCCCCGGTTTCGTACCGGCCTACGTACGCCCGCTGTTCTGCCGTGGCATCGGCCCGTTCCGTTGGGTGGCACTGAGTGGCGACCCGGAGGACATCTACAAGACCGACGCCAAGGTCAAGGAAATCATCGCAGATGATCCCAACCTGCACCGTTGGCTGGACATGGCGCGTGAGCGCATCAGTTTCCAGGGCCTGCCAGCGCGTATCTGCTGGGTTGGCCTTGGCCTTCGCCACAAGCTCGGCCTGGCCTTCAACGAAATGGTGCGCAACGGTGAACTCAGCGCGCCGGTGGTGATTGGCCGTGACCATCTGGACAGTGGCAGCGTCGCCTCGCCCAATCGCGAAACCGAATCGATGAAGGACGGCTCGGATGCGGTCTCCGATTGGCCACTACTGAACGCCATGCTCAATGTCGCCGGCGGCGCCACCTGGGTAAGCCTGCACCACGGCGGCGGCGTTGGCATGGGCTACTCGCAGCACTCCGGCGTGGTCATCGTCTGCGACGGCAGCGAGGCCGCCGACCAGCGCATCGCACGCGTGCTGTGGAACGACCCCGGCACCGGCGTGATGCGCCATGCCGATGCCGGCTACGACATCGCCATCAACTGCGCCAAGGAGAAGGGACTGGATCTGCCGGGCATCCTCGGCTGACCGAGCGCCTCTGGCCGTGAATGCAACGGGCAGGCCTGTGGCCTGCCCGTTGTGCTTTCCGCACTGAAGTCCAACGGGTTCGTGCCTGCCATGAGCCGGGCTGCCGCAACGCACCCAAACCCGGCATCGCCCGCTTGTTGCAAGCCTGCGACCGGCACAGACCTGCCGTTACACGCATCCATGCGATGTGCTATTGAAGACCAACGATCAAACCGATGGTCTTGCCATGCGTGGCTTGCTTGCCCTACTCCTGTTGCTCGGCGCGGGAACTGCCTCGGCCCTTGCCATGTCGCCCCCCGTGTCGGCGCGGCCTCAACCTGCCGATGTAGATACCGCAATGCCCGGGCTTGCAAGGCTCACCTTGAACCGCCTGCCCCACGGCGACGAGCAGCAACTGCTGGATACCCGTTTCCGACTGCAGATAGTCGCAGGCCAATACCTACAGGCGATCGAGAGCATTCACAAGCTGCGCGCATTGCGCAGCGATCCACCTCAGCAGCCACCGTTGTATCTCCAGTACGAGATCTACGCGAGCGCCAAACAGCTGCAGCAAGCACAGCGGATCAGCTTCGCCGACGCATGGAAGCGGCGTTTTGCAGATCATTTCCAGCGGCTCGACGACCCGACGGCCCTGAAAGCCGAATTCGCCTTCGGCAGCAACCTGCAACGCCTGCGCGAACAGCGGGACAGGCTGGTCGAAGCCACCGACGATGTCACGGCACTGAACGACGAGCAAGCCACCGCCCTGCTGCTTGCATGGCAGGTGCATGCCGCATACGCGGACTTTCTGCCGCTGGTGCCGCAGGCGATCAGTGAAGACGACGCGCGGCGTTACAGCATCGACCGCAACATCAGCATCACCACGCCCGATGGCGCACGCATCTCCGCCATCTCCGTGCATCCAGCCAAGGCCCGCAGACTACCGGTGCTGCTGACCTTCACCATCTATGCAAACGACGACTGGGCCTGGTCCGATGCCAAGACGATGGCTGCACACGGCTATGCCAGCGTGGTTGCCTACAGCCGCGGCAAGGGCCGCAGCCCTGATCCGATCCGTCCGTATGAGCACGACGGCAGCGATGCCGCAGCAGTGATTGCCTGGGCCGCTGCCCAACCATGGAGCAACGGCAAGGTCGGCATGTACGGCGGCAGCTACAGCGGCTTTACCCAGTGGGCAGCACTCAAACAGCGCGCACCCGCGCTCAAGGCCATCGCCACCTCGGCAACCACCGCTCCCGGCATCGACGTGCCGATGGAAGGCGGAATCTTCCTCAATTTCATCTACCCTTGGCCGTTCTACACAACGAACAACACCTCGCTGGACGACGCCACTTATGGCGATAGCGGTCGATGGAATGCGCTGAACAGCCGTTGGTATCAAAGCGGCCAGCCCTATCGCGAGCTGCCAAAACTGGATGGCACCGCGAACCCCTTGTTCCAACAATGGTTGCAGCACCCAACCTACGATGCTTACTGGCAGGCAATGATTCCGCAGGGGCGCGAGTTCGCCGATATCGGCATCCCGGTGCTGGCGACAACCGGCTATTTCGACGGCGCGCAGATTGGCGCCCTGCACTATTTCCGCGAACACCTGAAGCAGCGCCCGGACGCCGATCACACGCTACTGATCGGCCCCTATGAGCACTTCACCATGCAGACCGGCGTGCCCGAACAGGTGCAGGGATACAGCCCGGATCCAGTGGCGCGCATCGACCTGCAGGCGTTGCGGCTGGCATGGTTCGACCACGTGTTGAAAGACGCCCCCAAACCCGCATTGCTCAGCGACCGGGTCAACTGGCAGGTGATGGGCAGCAACCGCTGGCGGCACGCGGCAACGTTGGATGCCATGCCTACGCGCCAGCAGCGCCTCTACCTGGTACCGGGAAACGACGGCACTCAACAGCTGGCCGCTGAAGCTGCTCCGGCGCGCAGCAGCCTGCAGCGCGTCGATTTCCGCGACCGCAGCGATGCGGGCTGGCAAGCGCCACGCGATGTCATCAATCGGACGCTTGACCCGCATGCCGGGTTGGTCTTCCGCAGTGAGCCGCTGGCGCGGGAAACCGAACTGGCAGGCGCGTTCAGCGGCATGCTCGATTTCAGCCTCAACAAGCGCGATGCCGATGTGGCGCTTGCCATCTACGAGCTCACCACCGATGGCCAGTATCTCGATCTCGCGTATTGGCTGCAGCGGCTAAGCCATGCGCAGGATCCAAGCCAACGCCAGCTTCTCGCACCCTCTCAACGTCATCGCGTACGCGTTGCCAATACCCGCCTGATCGGCCGCAGACTCGCTGCAGGGAGTCGCGTTGTGGTCACCTTGGGAGTAATCAAACAGCCAGACCGGCAGCTCAACCTCGGCACTGGCAAGGACCCCAGTGACGAAACGCTGGCCGATGCCGGCGCGCCGCTGGAGATACGCTGGTATGGCAGCAGCCATATCGACCTGCCCGTTCGCGATTGAAGACCAGCGCTCGCGTTGAGTGCCCTGCTGAAAGTTCGGACATACATCGCAATTGCCGGCGATGTTCAGATGATTCCTGTAGCCACGGCGCAGGACCGGATGCAGACAAAAGCTGAACGAGTGCAGGCAGGCCCGGCCGGTTCCAGACCTGCAACCGGCCTCTACATTCTCTTGCCCATCGCCGGGCTAGAATCGGCCAGTAACCCACAATGAGATTTGCCATGCTGGATCAGGATGCCCTGCTGGCCCCGATTGACGGACACGCTGCGACCGGTGAAGACCTGTCGTTTTCAGCCGAGTTCGATCGGATCATCGAAAACCGTCGTGCCGACGACCCTACCCTGGACCAAGGGGCGTGGCAGACCGACATCAAATACGCCGATTGGGGCAGCGTGCTGCGCGACTGCAACCAATTGCTGCAGACCCGTACCAAGGACCTGCGGCTGGCCGGCTGGCTATGCGAAGCAGCAACCCAACAAGACGGCTTCAGCGGCCTTGCTGCGGGCTTCCGGGTCACCGCAGGCCTGTGCGATCGCTACTGGGACGATGTGCATCCCATAGCGCACGACGGCGACTACGAGGAACGCATCGGCAACCTGAGCTGGCTGCTGACCAATACCTCGCAATGGCTGCGTGCAATCCCCATCGCCGTCGCGCCGCAGGGTCGTTTCAGTCTGGCTGATTTCGAGCATGCGCATGCCAGCAATGGCGACGATTCCGATGGCCGTCCAAGCCTGGACGTTCTCGAAGCGGCGCGCCGCAGCACGTCGCACGATGTCTATCGGCAGCTGGTTGCCGCCCTGCCCGACTGCAGCCAGGCGCTGGATGAGCTGCAGGCCGCCGTGGACAGCCGCCTGGGCATGGATGGCCCCAGCTTCAGCGCGGTACGCGAACAGCTGGACCACCTGCAGCGCACGGTCCGGCGCTTTGCCCGCGAAGCCGGCATGTTGCTCGATGGCGAAGTGGATGATCCTGCTGATGACGCTGGCGACACGTTCAACGCGTCCATCGCTGCTACCGAGCCAACAGTGAACAGCGCCGCGCCACGTGGCCCAGCAGGAGCTCCGACCAGCCGCAAGGAAGCCTTGGCACAGCTGCGTCAGGTGGCCGAATTCTTCCGCCGCACCGAACCGCACAGCCCTGTCGCCTATCTGGCCGAGAAAGCCGCAAGCTGGGGCGAGATGCCGCTGCATGTCTGGTTGAAGCGCGTCATCAAGGACCACACAACGCTCGAGCAGATGGAAGAAATGCTCGATGTCAAAAACGAAAACGACGGGCTTTAAGCCCGTCGTTCTCTTTCAGAACTGACAAAGCGCTTTTACTGGATCTTGAACTCGATACGACGGTTGCGCGCGCGGCCGTCATCGGTGACGTTGTCGGCCACCGGCTCATCCGGCCCCTTGCCGAGCACATCCATATGCGTGCTGGGAATGCCCTTGGACATCATGTAGCTCTTCACTGCAGCTGCACGCGCATGGCTCAAGGAAAGATTGGATGCGCGCTGCCCCACATTGTCGGTATGGCCAATGATCAGGAAGCGGCTGTCCGGCATCTGCGCCATCTTGGCGACCATCTCGTCGAGGATGCTCATACCGAATGGCGTCAACCTGGCGCTACCGCTCTGGAATTCGATGATGCGGTTCGCCAGCGTCTGATCCAGCACGCCCTGCTGTGAGCCCACCTTCAAGGCATTGTTGACCGTGTAGCTGGTGTTGCTGGCCAGGCTGAGATCACTGGCCACCTGCTGGCGCAGCGCTTCATTGGCCACCTCGCCGGTGACGCGTACAGATTGGCCGTTGACCTCGAGCTTTCCAGGCGACACGCGCTTGAGCCCGGGATTGATCATCCCGGCAACATAGTCACCCCAGTTGGGTGGCGTGGCGATGCTTTCGACCTGGATACGATCCACAACGCGCTCTGCGCCATAGACCGCCCGCAGATTGTTGAGCAATTTGGCCTTGGTGGCCTGATCGGGCACCACACCTTCGATTATCACTGGCCGTTCTGCTGCCGACGGCGCCGTCACGGTTGCCGACGGTGCGGTCTGCGCGAACACAGGCGTGGCCACCAACATCAACGCAGCGATATAGCTAACTTTGAACAAATGCATCGTCAGGTTCCCAGGAAGGTCTCGCCAAACAGCCGACGCGCGGTGACCAATGCAAGGTCGTCACGCTCGAGGAAGCTGCTGAAGCGGTTCAAGTTGTAATCGCCGTGCAGGTAGTCATCCACCCACTCCGAGTGCTGCAGGTGAATCAGATAGTCGCCGGCTTCGGTCGGATCCAGGGCGGCGCGAAGCACCATGCGATCAGCGCCGTTGAAGCCGATCACCATGTTCGGCTTGGCGTCGTTACGGATCAGCACCGCCAGCTCGAAGTCACCGCGGCTGACGAAGCTGGATACCAAGTCCAGCCAGAACGCGGCCACCAGCGGCCGGTAGGCCGGGTCGCGCACCAGCGGCAGCACCAATGCCTTGTCGATGTTCACCTCGCCACCGCTCAACACGGGCTGCAACAGCAGACCCAATGCCGGCAGCATCTGCCGCAACGAAACCTCACCATGCCCTGCCTCACGCAGGCGCTGTTCGAAGCTGGCGATGGTGGTGCCTTCGAGGAAGTCCTGGAAGCTGGCGTTGTAGTCTGCCGGATCGGTGCTGATGCTGAAGCGAGCATCAGCGAGCTGGCTCAGCGCCAGCGTTGCATCGGCATCTTCGTTCGCCTGCCGTGCCAAACGTGCCAGCCCCGACCACGCGTTGGACAGCGCCAAGGGGCTGCGGCCGATGAAGGGCAGCGGTTCGGGGGCCTCCAGCCGCAATGCTGAAAGCAGCGGAAACCGCCGCTCAGAGGCATCACGACTGGCAAGGAAGTGGCCGCACACCAGCATCTTGCTGCGCGAGCCAAGGAAGGCGTAATTGATCTCCGGCGCCTCGTCGTAACGCTGCTTCCAGTCCGGGCTTTGGCTCAACAGCTCCAATGACTCGCCAGCCCAGCGATCGAGCCAGCCAAGCAACTGGTGATTATCGGCGGCGCGCACGAAGTCACCGCGAGACGGCACCTTTCCGAAGTAGGAAACCCCGGCACTGACAACACGACTCATCGTGCACCTCCCGCAGCCTGCTGCGGCGCCGCTGGCGCACTTGCAGGTGCTTGCCCGGCAGGCGCAACCGGTGCCGCAGCGGCGGCAGGCACGCCACCGGCCACCCGCTCCGGCAACTGCAGGCCGCGCTGCCAATCGCTGCCATCAGAACCCGTGCCAGCACGGCGCACCACGCGCATCTCCACGGTCACGGCAACGCCGCTGCCTTCCCAGGTGATACGGCTGGAATCATCAAGCCGTTCGTACTGGCCTTCCGACATCAGCCGCTTGAAGCCGTTCGAGCCCGGCGCATTGAACACCTCCACCGTGCGCCCGTCACCCGTAACCGCCGAAATCTTCACGCCAGGAATTTGGCCCGCGTTCGGGTATTGCATGGTGGTCCACTGCGGCGGTGTGTTGCGATAGCGCAGCTGCTGGCCATCGATCTCGATGGTGTATTCCACCGCACCGGTTGCAGGCGACGGCAACAACTCAAAGATCGTCGTGTCCTGGGCAGCACCTGCACCCGCGCCACTTACCCAATTGCCATAGTTGGCGACCAGTTCGGAAGACAGGTTGATACCGATGCCTGCCCAACGACGCGCTTCAAGCAAGGGACCGCGCTGGAGGACCAAAGCCCCCATTGCGTCCTTGTTGAAGGTGGCGATGCTGCCGCTGGCACCGAAGATGGCGGCGATGTCGCTGGCCGCAGCATCCACATCAGAGTTCAGGTTGAACGGATACTGCTGGCCGATGCGCGCCTTGAAGGGATCGTAGACCTGGGCCTTCCAGGTCTTGTTGACCTCATCTTCGGTCGGCGGCACCAGGGCTGCAAAGGTCTGCGTCAGCGGACGCAACAACAACGGACGCAATGCCTCGCGCTGCTTCTCGTCCAGCCCGTTCAAGACCTGCTCGTCGACCAGCGCCAAGGCCACGCTCAGCTCGGAGCCCTCATTGCTGAAGGTGTCCTGCATCAGCTTGCGTGCGCCAACGCCCACGTCGCCTTGCGACTTGATGGCATTCAAGCGTGCCCGCAGCTTGCCCAAAGTATCGAAGTAGGCAGCAATTACCGCCGGCTGATCGCCGCGCGGCATGGTGAGCCGAGCGATGCCTTCAAACGCCTTGCCAATCGGCCCCACCGGCGCGGCAGCGGCGGCCGCAGCCGGGTCCTTGCGCAGGATGGTGCGCTGGAACCAGGCCACGAAGCCCTTGCCGGATTTGCTGGAACGCGCCTGTGCAGGCGGGTTGTCCCAGATGGTTTCCTCGTTGATCTTCTCGAGCAAGGTACGCAGCGGCGAGTTGCTGGCATCACCAAGGCGGTTGATGCGCGCCGTGGCCTCGTCGAAGGTATTGAACTCGGCAATACTCAAGCCGGCAACGAACTTGCCCCACTCGCGTGCGTATTCCTGCTTATACAAGGTGACCAGCTCACGCGATACGTGTTCCGGGCTACCGGCCAGCGACAGGTCACTTTGCTCCGTCGTGCCCAGCACCCAGTCGGTAGTGCTCAGCTGGGTATTGGCCGCTTCCTTGATCGCATCCTGCACATAGTCTTCCCAGGCCTTGCGGCTGAAGGCGCCGGAGATGGCATAGCTGCCATTGATCAGGCGCGCATTGCGCTCCTCGCCCACCAGACCATCCACCGTCACCGTGCCAAAGCGCGCACCCGCACGTGCCTTGATCTGCGCGAACACGCGCTCCATCGCCGGCTGGCCCTTCATCACCTGCGACAAGGCCTGGCGTGAATCCGTAACCAGTGTCACCTTGTTCTGCACCTGCGGCCAGCCCGGCTTGCCGGCCTGCGCCACATAGAAGGTCATCAGCTTTTCGGCGGCCCGCACCATTTCCTCGCGGCTCATCTGTCCACGGTTGGCTTCGAGCCAGTTGCGCCAGAACAGCGTCAACTGCTGCGACAGATGTGCGCCTTCCACGTACTTGGGATTGCCCAGCATCAAGTAGGTCTTGAGCGCGTTGTAGGCGTCATTGGTGCTGGTCGGCGATGCGTTCTGGTACAGCGTCTCGCTTTCCGCCGCACCTGCGTTGGCCTGGCCGAGCTTGTCGCGTTCGGCAACCACCTGCCCAAGATAGTTCTCGAGGTTGGAAACGGTGGGCGCCAGCATTACCTGCTGCATGCCGTGGTTGTACTCACGCAGCAGCTTCTCGCGGATCGCGTCGCCCTGGTACAGGCCGAGGCTGGTGGTGATGCCACCCTCCTTCTTGTAGCGATCCAGCTGTTCCATGCGGTCCTGCAACAGCAGCAGCGCATCGACGCGGGACTTAAGGTCCATGCGGTCTTTCTGCACGCGCACGGCCTGGTCCAGATCCTTGGTGGCATTGGCCACCAGCTGCGCATTGGTGGTGTAGGACCAGGTCCACAGGCCAAGCCCAAGCGCGAGCACACCGACGGCGCCCAGGAACACGCCGTAGCGCAGGCGGTTCTGGTGCGGGCTTGCGTACTGCCGCACCAGATCTCGGTCGGCAAAGATTACCTTGCGGAACAGGTCTTTCAGGAAGAAGGCGGTCTGCCCGCTTGGTGCCTCGTCCACGTTCGAGCCGCGTTGCAGACCAAACTGCCTTCCCACGCGCTCGGAGGCGTGATGCACCGAGCGACCTTCCTGCAGCGCACTGCTGAAGTAGAAGCCGCGGAACACCGGCTTGAACTGATAGGGGTTGTCTTCGAACAGCGTGGCGATGAAGGTCCGCAGCGCGGGCTTGATGCCAATGAACTCCAGTGGCAAGGACAGCAGGCCCGGCGAAACTTCGCGCCCGCGCTGCATCGCCATGTGGGTCAGGCTCATTTCCTTGATGCCGTCGGCCAGCTCGTCAAAATGCTTGTCGAAGGCCGTCAGCGCATCACCCTGCTGCTGCACATCCGCTGGCAACGTCGCGCCCCACACGTTCTCGCGTTCGCCCGGATCCAGATTGCCGAAGAACTCGCTGAAACCGGCAATCAGGTCGGCCTTGGTGAACAGCACATACACCGGTGCGAACACTTCCAGCTGCTCGGTGACTTCCTGCACACGCTGGCGCAGGTTCTTGGCCAGCTCCATCGCAAACTCGGGCTTGCTGCCAGACAGCTCGGCAATGCTCACCGCGATGATCACGCCATTGATGGGTGCGCGTGGACGGTTCTTCTTCAGCAGCCCGAGGAAGGTCAGCCATTCCATGCGGTCTTCTGTACTCACCGAATAACGGCCCGCCGTATCCAGCACGATGCCATTGGTGGTGAAGTACCAATCGCAGTTGCGGGTACCGCCGATGCCCTGGATGACATTGCTGCGATTGTCCTCGAACGGGAACTGCAGCCCGGAGTTGAGGATCGCCGTGCTCTTGCCTGCTGCCGGGTTACCGATGATCACGTACCAAGGCAACTCATACAGCGCAGCTTTGCCTTTGAGCATACCCATCCGCGAGGACTTGATCTGCTTCACCGCATCCAGCATGCGCTTGCGCAAGGCTTCGGTATCGGCACGCTGCGACGGTTGCGCGTTGGCCACGGCCTTGTCGGCCTCGCCCTGCACCATCGCCTCCACACGCCGCGCCGCGCGCCGCGCCATGATCCGCTTGATGATCCAGACGATCAGCGCAATGACCAGCAGCGCTGCAAGCACGATCGCCGCCCATATCCCGATCTGCCTGGCCTCGGCCTCACCGTATTTGGCCAGCCCAGCGGCGCCGATAAGACCAATCACCATCCACAAGCGATAGTCGCGCAGGTAGTAGCTGAAATTGCTCAAACTCATGCAAGGAATCCAGGGTTCAGGAGACTGCCGGCATTGCAACCGCCAGCGTCGGGGAAGGAAGCGGCTCTACGAGGCCAAACAAACGTTGCTGCGCCTCGGCAACGCCCAGCAACACAACTGCCTCGGACTGGCGCTGCAACTGCGCTTGGGCCAAGGCCAACAAGGCGACCGGCAACACCGGGCCGAGCTCACCAGAGCACAATGCCAGGGCAAGACTCTGTGAACTGAAATCAAGATCAGCGTTGATCGCAGCCGTGACTGCCGCTGTATCAACCAGCGATTCAGGGCGTTGATCGGAATCGTGCAGCACGAACTGCACCCGCGCCGCGTCGGCTAGCAAAGGCTGCAACCACTGCGTTGCCGCGCTGGCGAGCTGACGACGGAGCTCTGCAGGACGCGTGCCGTGAACCGGCTCCAGACGCTCAAACTGCGGCCGCCAGAAACGAGCTGCGCCCTCACCTGCGAGCTGGCTGCTGGCCAGCAACACACCAGCGGCACCCTCGCCCGGCACGTGACCGTCGGCGTGTTGCGCGGTTGCAAGCAGGCCGCGCGCCAACCAGTTGTTGATGACTGCAGCGTCTATCGCCGAATAGCAGGAAGCGAGCAAATGCCAGCGCGGTGTGCCCGAGCTCAAGGCATCCACAACCCGCTGCAGATGTGGCCACACATCACCGGAACGCTCGAACACACTGATGCGCACGTCAAACCGCCGCGCATCCAGCCCGGCCTGCAGTGCCTGCTCTTGCAGCCATGTCTGCGCCCAATGACGCAAACCGTCCGACCAGGATGGCGAAACGACGAGCTCCACGGTAAGAACATTCTCGACCCGATCTTCTTCGCGCCGGCGCAGACCAGCAATCACAACTTCTTCGCCACCAACGATTGCCGGCATCGCGCCATAAGCCGCATCCAGCAACTGTTCGAGAACAGGCTGCAACAGCGCCATCGCACGCCGCTCATGGGCAGCGGTATCAATCGTTCCTTCGCGTTCGGACAACACCGTCCACTCGTCAAGATCAGCGACGGCACTGACACGAATCGGAAGATTGTTGGCATCGCGGAAACGCGTGTCCAACTGCGGCCGCGGCAACGCCGAGGCGGCAGCCAACACCGCGTTCGCATCGTTGCCCGCAGGCAGGTGAACGCTTCCTGCGGTGATTGCCACCGAGGAAACATGCGTGCTTCCGGACTCGACTGCTGCTGCAGGTGCGGCCTCTTCGGCATTCGCGCTTGCTGCAACCGCCTTGTCAACGCCACGTGAAAACATGCCGCGCAGCATGTAGCCCGCACCGCTCAACCCCACCGGCAATACGCCGAGGTAGGCCAGCATCTGCATGCCATTGGGGGTGGTGCCACTGCTACGCCAGTACATGATGGCCGCCGCCCAGGTGGCGACAAAAACCATCATTACGCTCCCCGCGTTCTTCAACCATCCTGCCATCAGTCGCTGTGCTCCATGCGCTGCTCCTGTACCGCGTGTTGCGCTCAGCCCAACCCAGTGCTGCTCTGTGTGGCCATCAACGTGGCCCCACATGCAGTGCGATCTCCGTCACGTGCTACAGGCTGCCCGTCGATTACGACGGTAGCGTCACCACTGATGATTGAAGTTGCCCCGTGCACCGCGCAGATGGCGCGGTCCCCGATGCGGGAAACTGGCTTGCCATTCACGTCTGTCTGGGCAGTGCCAGACACCACGCTACCGCCATGACTTAACTTGTCGCCGACAACGATAAACGGTCGTGCCATGCATCACACTCCTTGATTCGCCGTGACCCGGTCTTTCCATCGCCCCTGTCCAACGGCGACCCGAGTCATCACCGGCGTACGATACCAGCACTTGTTCGCGCTTATAAGCCTTGGCGTCGCAGTTCATCACGCTTCGCGCTGCGTGCCACCTTGCATCGCGCCGTGGCCTCTACGTGCACATAGTCCTTGATGCTGCGCCAGTTGCCGCCCCAATCCAGACCTGCCTGTTCAGCAAGCTCACCGTACAGAAAATAACCGCGGCGGGTCCACGGATCTTCCATGTCCCATTGCAGACGTCCGTCACGAATTGGCGCACTGTCCACACCCAAACCATACTGGTGACAGCTTTGCCAGGCACCTGCACGAGTCGCCTTGCCACCGGCCATCAACTCGGCCTGTCGTTCGGGGCTGCGATAGCCTTCGATCAACACCATCTCGTAACCATACTGACGGCGCATGACTTCGTAGATAGCCAGAACGCGTTGCTGCAGATCCGGATCAATCTGGTTCCATTTGCGATCAGCAGTGACTATCTCTGGTCGCAGGCGGCGAATTTCAGTTGTCGTGAACACTTCCGGCGGCGGCGCAGGCGGCGGCGTCAAGCGCTCACCGCGCAACAACTGCGCAACCATGGAACCGGACTCGGCAAGATCATCACCGCGGAAATCAGACAGCACCACTGTCTGTCGTGACATCAGAATTATCACCGGAGGAATACACAGCAAGCCTATCGCGATGGCCAGCACGGGCCAGTGACGACGCAGCGTGCCCCGTACACTCACAACCTCTTCACGAACCCCACTGCGCACTCGCGCAGCACCTGCGCCGGCGCGATCGCCTGCACGTCCCGCCCTTTGTCGCACTGCAACCCAGCGCGCCCGCAGACGCGCAAACACCGGACCCAGCGACTCAGGGAACAACAGGCCCCAGCAAAGCAATGCAACAAGGAGCAACAGCACAATGGCTACAACGACAATTACAGTCACCGGTCCTCCATGACGACAATGCAGGTTGACGCATCGAGAGGCTTACTCTACAAATGCGCGTATTCGTTTCGGCACTAGCCGACTCAAACCAAGGGCTGGAAGCACTTGAATAATGGCGGAATAAATCGGCCGAGTCTGCTCTCAGGGGGAGCGCAGAACAACGGCCCGGCACCGAACACGGGCCGCATTCTCGCAGACATGGAAGGTCGACAGGTTGCCGCATCATCGCGCGCCACCAAAGACCACTCCCCCCAAAGCCGGCGCGTCTGGTTGTGGGTTGGTGCGGGTTGCGCACTGCTGCTTGCATTCACAAGCGCAACACTGTGGTGGCTCTCAAGCAGCACCACACAGGACGATGCCGAGTACTCGTTGAACCCTGACGCAGTTCCAGATTCGTCTGCAACTTCTGTCACCGGACACCCCGACGCACCCGCAGCTGCAGGCAGCAATGGCGCCGCGATGATTGTTGATGCACCGGACACCACGGATGCCAACAGCCGCAATGCAGCTACGCCCACGCAGGCGCTGCCTGCGACAGCAAGTACAAGTTCAAGTGCAACGGCTGCAACTCCTGCAAGAGAAGCGCGTGCGCAGCGCGCACCAGCAGCCGCACGCACCGCTGCAGGCAGCAGGCCGCAAGATGAGAACCTGCTCGGCACGCTGCTGGGCATCATCAAGGAAGAAGAAAGCAAGAAGAAGAAAGCGGCTGCAGCGCCACAGCCTCAGACCATGGACGATCTGATCGCGAAGATCGAAGCAGACGACAAGAAGCGTGCCGATGACGAACGCGTCGCGTTCGAGCAGGTGGCAACGCGGAAGACTTCTTCAACCGAATCGACCATCCAGACCCAGCTGCGCGCATGCCCTGGTGCGAACACCACCAAGGGGCTGGAATGTCGCGCGAAGATCTGTGCAGGGGTGCGTGGGAGGGATCCTGCTTGTCCTGCTATGTGATGGCGTGTGTGCTGCGCTTGGGCATCGACGGGAAGTCAGCAATTCCCGAACGACGCTGACTCAGCCATCGGGAGGCTCTACACTGCTTCTCAACGAGCCCGCCTAGGCGGGCTTTTTCTTAAGCGAAGCAGGCATCGAACTACAAGGGGTCTGTACCGCCCCTTCCGCGCTTCCGCTCACGATGAAGCTGCCTCATTCTCGCCACTACGTCCGGGCGCTCACCAAACTGGTCGATGTATTCAGGCTCTTCCCAACGCCCCTCGTCATTTGGATCAAATCTACTCTCCGCAACGGTCGCGGGCGAAAAATGGGGCGTCGCACATGTTGCCATAACCAGCCAACGAGTTAGCGCCAATACCCCATACCAAGGAAACAGGAAGTGTCTTAAGGGAAACAACGACCTGCCAAGCAAGAAGCAGGTCCAGCGATATGAGTTCCTAAAGCTGTTCTTCATGGACAGCGTAACGATCTTATCCGACTCGTGAGCAACAGCATAATCGGGCCCACCGTCCATATACCTGTTAATGAATTCCCAGCGACCACGAACTCGCGAAGGATCGTCAGTGAAAGTCCCCACAGTAAAAGTATCTACGATGATCCTATTTTTATCTAAAATATGGCAACGAAGGTCGCACAACTCTTTGTTTTGATTGCCCCAGCCAACAAAGAAGAAGAGACGTTCACTTCCCCAGGAAACAACAACCTCGCCATTCGCGCCGTTATTCCTAAAAATATGAACCTTCCTCGTCAGCCTGTTGAATCTGATCGGATAATAACGGCATGCAAATAAGTCGTGCCGAAGCACCAGGTTCCAAAAAAAGTATACGAACCCGCCCATCAGCAATAGAAATAGAACCACAACCGTGAACTCGGTAAATGTTGGATTCACTGGAAAGACCAAAACCACGGCACAAATAGCAACAACGGCAATGAAAAGGCTAAGAGCACCTGCGGCGAATGTCGGGATGAAACCTTTCATTGAAAAGGTTCGATCCACGAAGTCCGCATATGTCGAGTTAAGGGATATCAGTGATGCGGAGTCATCTGGATGGAAATCACCGCTCACACCCCGAGCAAGATGCTCCTTCTTCTCAACACTGAGTACCCCTCTCTCAGCCTCAAATTTTGGATACCAACCGGTCAACATATCAACTCACTCCATATGCCAGCAAATCCCCATCCGTCGCTTGCATAACTACCAATACAGAATTGAAATTTACGAACCTTGACCAGCTATAGGAAGACCCCAATCGATTGCAGAATCTCTAATTAACAACACCAATTCTTATTCCTATTAGTAGCGAAAATAGAAAGGACCGAGCGTTGGCGGATCATCCGGCCTGATAGAACTCATAGTCTTCTTGCGCAAATTTATTTCCCCAGGGTTCTTCCAACCAACCGAAGCGAAAACAATCTCTGCCATCTTCACAAACGGAAGGTACTTCCTGGAAACACTCCAACCGATTAGTGAAAAAATAGCTGTACCTCCTAGTATCACAAAACCAATAGTAACCATCAACATGACGACCTCACCTCCGCCACCTATAGCCCAAAAGAAAGTCAACATTACAACGGTGACAATCGCTACAACCAATGACATCCACAGCAAACCCCTGATTGTGGTCTTAATATGCGCCGATCTACCGGACACAACGTGAGGGAAAAGAGCGATGATCCGGTCACGTGGACGAAGCACGGCGAATGCCCGCATGTAACCATCGGCCTCTTCCGCCACCACTTCAACCTCATCCCCATCCTGAAAAGGGTTCGCCCATAAAATCGCACGCACTGCCTCATCGCCCAACTGAAAAGTCAGCGCAAAAGCCTCTTCGCGCATCTCTTCCATAGACATAGCCACCATCCCAGCAGCTAGCCCGCTCAATCCGGCAGCAGCTGCCAGCGTTCCGGCAAGCGCACTGCGCTTTTGCAACTCCTCCCCCAGGAACGCGTCAACCGTTGTTACTTCAACTTCAAGGTTGCGCATGGTGCCAACCAGAACTCGTACCGATGACGCCGCTTCAGTGTTCATCTTTATCCTCCACCGACATCCCCGCCCCGCTGATCGAAGTGCAGCGCGCAACCAGAACTTGCGCCGGAAGGATTGCTAATTTCCAATTGATTCGTTATCCACGGCCTACGGTCAGCCGACAGCGGGGCGACGCCCCCCCCCCCCCAAAGCGCGTCGAACATGAAGTCGATCGACCAACTACCGTCGATATGCTCACCGGCCACCAACAGCATCGGGTGTCGATTTGTAAGACGCTTCTTCCCTCGCCGACGCTGATTGAGCTTCATCAGGCAATACACACGCCAGACACGTTTGTGATTCCAGACCAAACCGCGGCGATGAACCCTTGAAACAGCTTGCCGAATTTGCCCGGACATCTCTGAATCGCCCAGGATTTCGTAGACACCTCGCAGCCATAAACTATGGCTTAGGCGGAGGTGGTTATGAGCACGAAACGTTATACGGATGAGTTCAAGATCGAGGCGGTTCG
>NZ_JBRREC010000043.1:0-36735 GCF_056760015.1 Stenotrophomonas sp. STEN029
GGCTCGGCACTACATGGCTGGGCCTTTGCATAAAGCCCCTGCCGAGCATGGCCCGGCACTACATGGCTGGGCCTTTGCATAACGCCTCTGCCGAGCATGGCTCGGCACTACAGGTGGGGCCTTAAATCCGGTAGGCCACGGTCTTCATCGCCTTGGAGGCCAGTGCCATCACCGACGGGATCGGGAATGGCAGCTTGCGCGCGCCGGCATGTTCGGCGTGCTCGGCGTGGCGCGCTTCATCGAGCTTCATCACCTTGAGGATCTCGCGGCTGCGCTGGTCGGCCGGTGGCAGGGTGTGCAGGTGTTCGTCCAGATGCGCCTCCACCTGGCGCTCGGTCTCCACCACGAAGCCCAGGTTCCAGCCGTCGCCGCGCAGGCCGGCCAGGGTGCCGATGGTGTAGCTGCCTGCATACCAGAGCGGGTTGAACAGGCTGGGGCGGCTGTCCAGCTCGCGCAGGCGGTCCGCGCACCAGCTCAGGTGATCGGTCTCTTCCTGCGCGGCGTCGAGCAGGTGCGCGCGCGTGGCCGGGTCGCGGGCGACTGCTGCCTGGCCGAAATACAGGCCTTGCGCGCAGACCTCGCCGACATGGTTGATGCGCATCAACCCGGCCGCGTGGCGGACTTCAGCTGGCTCCAGTACAACCTCCGGGGTGTCGCCGGCCGGGTTGGGACGGGCGGCCGGCGGGTTGCCGAACACCGTGTCCAGGGCACGTTGGGCTTCGGTCAGCAGGTGGTCCAGTGGCGTTTGTACGCGGGCGGTGATCATGACGGGGCAGTGCAGTGGGGTCTGCCCGATTCTCGCCGCTGGCTGTGAAGCTGCCAAGGCCGGGGCGGGGTGCCCGTTCAGGCGTCGGCTTGCGCCGGAGGTGTGCGGCCAGTACAATCCCGCCTCTTCTGTTTCACCTTCACAACGCGTGGCAAAGTTCCGGTGGTTCATTTCGCCGCAATCAGCCCGACCTACCTGAGTTCTTTATGAGCACTTTCACTGCAAAGAACGAGACCGTCCAGCGCGACTGGTACCTCGTTGACGCCGCCGGCAAGACGCTGGGCCGTCTCTCCACCGAGCTGGCTCGCCGCCTGCGTGGCAAGCACAAGCCGGTTTACACCCCGCATGTTGACACCGGTGATTACCTGGTCGTCATCAATGCCGACAAGATTGCTGTTACCGGCAAGAAGCTGAAGGACAAGAAGTACCATCGCTTCACCGGCTACATCGGTAACCTGAAGACCGAAACCCTGGAGCAGGCGCTGGAGCGTCACCCGGAGCGCGTCATCGAGACCGCCGTCAAGGGCATGCTGCCGAAGGGCCCGCTGGGTCGTCAGATGTACCGCAAGCTCAAGGTCTATGCAGGCACTGAGCATCCGCACGCAGCACAGCAGCCGCAGGTTCTGGATATCTAATCATGGCTATCACTCAAAACTACGGCACTGGCCGCCGCAAGTCCTCCACCGCCCGCGTGTTCCTGCGCAAGGGTACTGGCAACATCACCGTCAATGGCCGTCCGCTGGACGAGTTCTTTGGCCGTGAGACTGCACGCATGATCGTGCGTCAGCCGCTGGAACTGACCCAGAACACCGAAAGCTTTGACATTCTTGTCACTGCTGCCGGCGGCGGCACCACCGGCCAGGCCGGTGCGATCCGTCTGGGCATCGCCCGTGCGCTGGTCGAGTACGACGAAACCCTGAAGTCCGAGCTGCGCAAGGCTGGCTTCATGACCCGTGACGCCCGTGAAGTCGAGCGTAAGAAGGTCGGCCTGCACAAGGCACGTCGCGCAACCCAGTTCTCCAAGCGTTAATCGCTTCGGGGTGGGATTCTCCGGAATCCCACTGGGAAAGCAAAAGCCCGGCTTCGGCCGGGCTTTTGTCGTTTTTGGGGTTGGAGTTGGGAATTGGTGATTCGCCAAAGCTGGGGGCAAGGCCAAGGCCAAGGCCAAAGCCAAAGCCAAAGCCAAAGCACCCCTCCCCAACCCTCCCCTGCGCTAGGCGCAAGGGAGGGGGTGGATGGCTGCATTCGGTGCATATCCGGTGTGGGAAGTGCCGCACTTGCTCCCTCCCTTGCGCACAGCGCAGGGGAGGGTTGGGGAGGGGTGCTTTGGCTCTTGGGCCTTTGCTCTGCTCATCCCGGGCCCGGAGCCCAGAATGCCGGGCACAAAAAAACCAGATCTTTCGATCTGGCCTTTTGATATTTGGCAGCCCCGGAAGGATTCGAACCTCCGAATGTCTGAGTCAGAGTCAGATGCCTTACCGCTTGGCGACGGGGCTATGGTGCGTGGCGATTATCGCACACCCGGCTTGCTTGTTGGTCCTGGCGTGAAGGTCCTGAATAGAAAAAAGGCCTGATCTTGCGATCAGGCCTTTTCATGTTTGGCAGCCCCGGAAGGATTCGAACCTCCGAATGTCTGAGTCAGAGTCAGATGCCTTACCGCTTGGCGACGGGGCTGTAGTGCAGGTCCAACCTGCGTCCCTTGGTGGCTATGGGTGGACTCGAACCACCGACCCCAGCATTATGAGTGCTGTGCTCTAACCGGCTGAGCTACATAGCCTTGGGAGCCGGTAATTCTGGTGGGGCTGTACGGTTTTGTCAACAGGTTTTTCTATGCTTGTGGCATGACAGCAGCCATGGCAGAGTCCCCGACAGTAGAAATTTTAGGAGTCCGCATCGTGATCGATCCGGACGGCTATCGACCGAACGTCGGCATAGTGCTGATGCGGGAAGACGGGCAGGTGTTCTGGGCACGACGCGTGCGCCGGGATGGCTGGCAGTTCCCGCAAGGTGGCATGAATACCGATGAAACCCCGGTCGAGGCCATGTATCGCGAATTGCAGGAAGAAACCGGCCTGCTGCCTGAACACGTCGAAGTCCTGGGGGCGACCCCCGGTTGGCTTCGCTACCGGCTGCCCCCGCGGGCCATCCGCCATACCGAGAAGCAGGTCTGCATCGGCCAGAAGCAGGTCTGGTTCCTGCTGAGGCTGACGGGCGACGAGGCGCATGTGCGGCTGGATGAGACCGATACGCCGGAGTTCGATCACTGGCGTTGGGTCGACTTCTGGTATCCGGTGGAACACGTGGTCATGTTCAAGCGTGGCGTCTACGCGCGCGCGCTGCGTCATCTGGCGCCACTGGCGCGTGGTATCGCAGGCCAGGGCGTGCAGGCGATGCCTGCGTCCGCACAGGAGGCCTGGATGCCGGGTAGCAGCGCTGGCCATGAGCGGCCGCGCAAGCGTCCGCGACGGCCCGGGGTCTGGCGCGGCAAGAAAATTAATAATGATTAACGCCCGAAATTGACAACCATTCGCATTTGCGATTGAATGCTGACACGGCCGCTACGTGCCGGGTTCAGGGGCGTCAAGCCGTGTACGTTTGCATCTGCAATGGAGTTACCGATCACCAGATCCGTGAAGCCGCGCTTGCCGGCTGCGACACGGTGTCTGAGCTGACCATGCGTACCGGTTGTGGCTCCAACTGCGGTTCCTGTCTGGACATGGCTGCCGGCTTGCTGGAGCAAGCACGCGCTACCCGAGAGCTGCCCCTGCCGATGCTGCGGGCGGCCTGAGCAGGCCTTGCTGCCACCGCCAACGGCGGTGGCTAATGATCACGATTCGCGTTCCTTCATTGTCTGCCGGCAACCGGTAAAGTGCGCTCGTTCCCCTAGTCGGAGTCAGCGCCATGAAAGGCGACGCCAAGGTCATCGAATTTCTCAACAAGGTCCTCTACAACGAGCTGACCGCCATCAACCAGTACTTCCTGCACGCCAAGATGCTGAAGAACTGGGGCTTGAACGAGCTGGCCGAACACGAATACAAGGAATCGATCGACGAGATGAAGCACGCCGACGTGCTCTCCGATCGCATTCTGTTCCTCGAAGGTCTGCCCAACTTCCAGGCGCTGGGCAAGCTGCGCATCGGCGAGAACCCCACCGAAATCCTCAAGTGCGATCTGGCACTGGAGAGTGAAGCGGCGGCGGTGCTGCGCGATGCGGTTGCCTATGCCGAATCGATCAGCGATTACGTCAGCCGCGAACTGTTCGTGAAGATCCTCGATTCCGAGGAAGAGCACATCGATTGGCTGGAAACCCAGTTGGACCTGATCGACCGCATCGGCGAGCCGAACTACCTGCTTACCAAGCTGGAAGACTGATCCCGCTGCAGCGGGATCACTCCTGCGCTTGCGTGCGCTGATCGGCCTGGTAACCGGCCAGCGCCATGCGCGCGCGCGAAAACTCGGCCACGATCAGCGCCACCATCACGGTGGGTCGTTCCAGCGTGCCGCTGCGCGCGCCGTGCTCGAGCCGGCGCGCCGCTTCAGACAGCGCCAGTACGCCGACATTGGCGCTGGAAGACTTCAGGCTGTGCGCAAGCTCGCCCAGCCGCTTCAGGTCTGGCATCACCGCGGCTTCCTGCAGATGCCGCACCAGTTGCGGTGTCTCGTCCAGGAACACGTCGATGATGGCGTTGATCTCGTCACCGGCGATCTCGAACAGTTCATCCAGCACGCTGCGCTCCAGTATCGAGGCGGTGATGCCATCGGTGTGCGCGGTGGAGGCGGCGGCCAATGCATTGGCGGAGAGGTCGGTGCTGGGCATGCTGGTAACCGGTTCGGCAGTTGCGCTGGATGCGGGCTTGAAGGCCAGCAGGCAGTTCAGGAGTTGTGTGCGGGAAATGGGTTTGGACAGGTATTCGTCCATGCCGGCGTCCAGGCAGCGCTGGCGGTCGCCAGCCATGGCGTTGGCGGTCATGGCGATGATCGGCAGGCGGTTGCTGGCGCCGCTGCTGGCCTCGTGCTCGCGCCAACGTCCGGTGGCGGCAAAGCCGTCCAATATCGGCATCTGGCAGTCCATCAACACCGCGTCGTAGCGCTTGGCGTGCATCTTGTCGAGGGCGATGGCGCCGTTCTCGGCGGCTTCGGTGCTGGCGCCGAGGACCTTCAGCAGCTTCTGCGCAACCATCAGGTTGACCGAGTTGTCCTCGACCAACAGCACCAGCATGCCGGCCAGGTCGGCACCTGCGTTGGCATTGTTGGTGGCTGCTGCTGGCGCTGTCACCGGCTTGCTTTGCGCGCCTGCCGGGAAGCCTGCAGGTGCGATCGTTGCCGGTGCCGAAGTCGACGCTGTCGCAACAGGCGCCATTGCAGCGGCGCCGGCGTTGCCCGGCAGCAATGCCGGTGGCGGGCTGGGTGCAAGCTGCAATGGTTCGGCCAGGGCGTTGCGCAGCTGGGTATCGGGCAGTTGGCGCGGCAGCAGGGTGGCACCATCGCGCAGTCCTTCAGCGATCGGGGCATCGCCGTACAGCCACAGCAGGCGTGGACGGTTGTCGTCCATGCGTTCGATCGCGCGTTGCAGGGCCGGGGCACTGTTGCGCAGGGGCTCCAGGTCGCCGATCACCGCATGGAAGATGCCGGACACGGTGGGCATGCGCAGGCGTTCCAGTGCTTCCTGCAGGTTGTTGGCGGCAACCGGCTGGTAGCCCCAGTTTGGCAGTATCAGCTGCAGCCGCTGGCGCAGCCGCTGTTCGGGCGTGACCAGCAGTACCTGGCGCACTTTGCGCAGGTGATCGGGCTGGTGCAGGTCGCCGATGACTTTCAACAGCGGGATTTCGAACCAGAACGTGGAGCCGCGCAGGGGCTCGGAGTGCACGCCGATGCTGCCGTGCATCAGGTCGACGATGCGCTTGCAGATGGCCAGGCCGAGCCCGGTGCCGCCGTACAGGCGGGTGGTGGACGCATCGGCCTGGGTAAAGGCGTTGAACAGTCGCTGTTGTTGGCTTGTGTCCAGGCCGATGCCGGTGTCGCGCACTTCAAAACGCAGGCGGTGCTGTGCCGCGGTTTCGCCCAGGCGTTTTACATGGATGCTGATTTCGCCAAGTTCGGTGAACTTGATCGCGTTGACCAGCAGGTTGCCCAATACCTGCCGCAGGCGCACCGGGTCGCCGCGCACCGACAGGCGCACGGCAGGGTCGATATGCAGCGACAGGCGCAGGCCTTTGTGCTCGGCTGCGCGCTGCATCAGCCGCAGCATGCCGTCCAGGGTTTCGCGCAGGTTGAAGGTGGTGATTTCCAGCTCCAGCCGGTTTGCTTCCAGCTTGGAGTAATCGAGGATGTCGTCGACGATGCGGAACAGCTGGCGTGAGCTGTCGGTGGCGGTATCGAGCATGTTGCGCTGGTCCAGGCTCAGCGGGCCCTGTGCCACCAGTTCCAGCATCGGCAGGATGCCGTTCAAGGGCGTGCGGATCTCATGGCTCATCGTGGCCAGGAATTCGCCCTTGGCCAGGGTGGCGGCTTCGGCGGCCTGTTTGGCTTGCAGCAGCGCCTCCTGCAGCGTGCTGTGGTCCCGAGCGGCAACCTGCAGGCGGTTGTTTTCCAGCACCCGCTCTTCGATCTGCAGTTGCAGGGCATGTGCCTGTCGCTGCTGCCTGTTGGCGGCAACGGCCGCCAGCAGCGCGGCGACCACCGCAACGCCAGCGCTGGCGGTGGTGGCGACGGCAGGAATGGCGGGAATGAAGCTGGCCGCGCCCGCAGCAGCGGCGCAGCCGGCTGCCAGCAGTGCCCAGCCGCGCGCAGCACCCGATGCAGTCGCGCTCACAGCACCGCGTTCTGGAAGTCGAAGTTGAGCTCGCTGCCAGCGCGCTGCACCACGTTGCCCTGGATGAAGTCGATGCCGCCCATCCACATCGCGGCAGCGGCCTGGGGATCTTCGATCTGCTGGCCGATGATCTGCAGGTTGGCGCGGTGGGCAAGGTCGATGGTGCTGCGCAGTTCGTCACGCAGCTTCTGGTTGGTGTGGCTTTCGGCGTAGCGTGCGGCCATGCGCACATAACTCAGCGGCAGCTGGGTCAGCAGGGCATTGGCCTCTGCGCCGGGTTCGAACTGGCTCAGGCAGAACTGCACGCCGGCCGGCATCAGCTGCGCGCAGAACTGTTGCAGGCTTACCGCATGCACCAGTGCATCGGACAGGCGCACATCGATGACCAGCCCATTGCCAGCTACCTGGCGTTCCTGCAATGCGCCCAGCAGCCATTCGGCATAGGCGCTGCGCGACAGCGAGCGCAGCGACTGCGAGACGAACAGGCGCATCGGTGGCTGCGCGAACTGGTACAGGTGCAGCAGGCCCAGCGCGTGCTCGACGACCTGCTGGTCAAGGTCGGCGATACGCCCGGCTGCTTCGGCGGCGGGAATCACCTGGCCGGCGGACAGCAGGGTGCCGTTGCTCTGGCGCAGGCGCAGCAGCAGCTGGTACTGCGCGGTATCGCCGCCAGCGACGGCGACAATGGGTTGGTAGGCCAGTTCGATCTGGCCATCGAGCAGGGCCAGGTGTTCGTTGTTGATGGCGACGTCGTTGCTCTCATAGGCAGCAATGCCGGTGCTGCTCAGGCGCGCCTGCAGGGCGGTGCGCTCCACGGCTTCCAGCGCGGCGTCGGCGTCGGCCAGGTCCTGCGACAGGTTGGCGTGGCCGACCACGCAGCGCAGGAACACCGATTCATCCTCGCGTGGTGCAAAGGGCTGTGCCGACAGGCCATCGCGGACCTGCTGCGCCAATGCCGGCACTGCGGCTTCTTCGATGCCGCGGGTCAGCAGCAGGAAGCTGTTGTCGTTGAGCCTGGCCAGCAGGTGCGGGCGCAGGTTTTCGGCCAGGCGTTGCCCGGCCTGCACCATCAATCGCTCATAGCTGGCGTAGCCATAGCGCTCGCGCAGGCCCAGCGCGCTGGCGATCTCGATGAACATCAGGCCGGCTGGTTGCTGCTCGGCGATGGCAGCCTGCAGCTGTTGCATCACGTTGTGGCGGGTCGGCAGGCCGGTCTCGGGGTTGTTCATCAGCGGGCCGGCATCGGCCTTGCCCGGTGCCTGCATGCGGTTGCGGCGGATGCGGTTGGCGACGGCTGCGACCAGGTGGCGCGGCCGGATCGGTTTGACCAGCACATCGTCGGCGCCGCAGTCGAGGACTTCGAACTGGCGGTCGGGATCGGCCTCGCCGGTCAGGAACACGATCGGCAGCAGCTGTTGGTTTGGCTGTTGGCGGATCATCGCGGTCAGCCGCATGCCATCGAGGCCGGGCATGTGCAGATCCATCAGGATCAGGTCCGGGTGGTGTTCACCGATGGCCTGTTGCACGCCTTCGACATCCATCTGCACGAAGGCCTGCATGCCGGCACCATGCAGCACGCTTTGCGCGAACAGTGCCTGCGAGCGGTTGTCCTCGACGATCAATACGCGGTACGGCGTGTCATCGCCGACATCGCTGGCCATGGCAGCCGCAGCTGCGTCGGCGCCGGGTTTGAGCTGCGCCTGCACGGCTTCGGTGGGCGGCGCATTGCGCACGCTCCAGCGCTGCCAGTAATCGGCTGGCGGGGTTTCCGCGCGTAGCGGACGGTTGGCGGTGGTGGGAGTGTCGTTGCTGGCCATCAATGGGGATTATGCGGTCACGGGGCGGGGGGCAGCGAGTGCTTACCCGGCTTGGATGGTGCCGAAGTTGGCGCGTCGGTGCTGGCGAAGATGCGCTTGAGCCCACGCCATAGCATGCGCCAGACCAGCCATACCGTCAGCGCACCGATGATGCTGGCGCTGAGCACGAAGATCAGTGCCAGCCACGGGTGTGCAAGGGCCAGCGCCAAGGCGCCGATCACCACGCTGTCCTCGGCAAACGAAGCCATCCAGTTGCTGGCAGGTTCCGGAGAGGTGTTGAGCAGGGCGCGGGTGCCGGCTTTCAGGCCGTGGCTGGTCAGCGCGATGCCGGCACCGGCAGCCAATACGCCGGTACTCAGTTCGCCATTGGGCGACAGGGTGGCAGCGGCAAGGAAGGCGCCGGCCGGGACCCGCGCCAGGGTCTGCAGCAGATCCCAGATCGAATCCACGCCGGGGATCTTGTCGGCAAAGAACTCGGCCACGGCCAAGGCGCCGGAAGTGCCCAGCACCCACCAGGATTCGGTGGCCTGCAATGCCGGCGGCAGGTCCACCCAGCCCATCAGCCCGGCCATGCCGACGCCGAACACGGTCAGGTAGACGCGTATGCCCGCCAGCCAGGCCAGCAGGATGCCGATGACGAATACGTGGGCTTCTGTCATGGGAAGTGGTTCGGCCGGATACTGTGAGCAGGATCGCAACTATCGAGCATGCCTGCGGTGATTGCCAGCCGCCAGCGCATAAGCGCATGTACATACGTGTCGTTTACACTGGTCCGTCGTTTCAGACCGAGCACGGGTGTCGCCCTTCCGGGAGCACTGGAACCTGCCATGACCAACCGACCTTCCTCACGTTTCCAGATCACCCCCCGTGGTGGCGCGGCCCCGCGTCCAGGCTGGGTGCCGATCGCCGTCCTGGCGGCCGCTTGGCTGCTATCGCTGCTGCTGGTTGGCTGGTTGGCGGCACGCTACGCCTCGCCTGATGCCGGCGGCATGCGCGAAAAGCTGCGCCAGAGCGAGGCCCTGGTAGGCCAGCAGCGCAGCCAGCTGGACGAACTGCGCCAGCGCCAGGCCACGCTGGAGGCCTCTGACAAGATCAGTCGCGCTGCCAACAGCGAAGTGCAGACGTCGCTGGGTGAACGCGACGAAGAGATTGCCGGCCTGCGCGCCGACGTTGCCTTCTACGAACGTCTGGTGGGTTCCACCAGCCAGCGCAAGGGGCTGAATACCCATTCGGTGGAGTTCACCCCGGAAGCGGCCGGCACCTGGCATTACAGCGTGGTGCTGACCCAGAATCTCAATCGCGGTGCGATCAGCCAGGGCCAGATGCGGTTTTCGGTCGAGGGTGTGAAGGACGGAAAGCTGACGACTGTCAGCTGGGATGACCTGCATCAGCGAAAAGGGGCGCCGGGGCAGGATTATTCCTTCCGTTATTTCCAACAACTGGACGGTAGCGTGATGCTGCCCCGGGATTTCACACCGCAACGTGTGCGAGTCTCCCTGTCCGGATCCGGGGGGGGCTCCAACCAGACATTCGATTGGAAACTCGCCGGCAACGGCAGAGGGGAATAAGCATGTTCAAAAGCAAGTCCAAGCACGATACCGACCTGTCGGTAGACGCCCTCATCGGTTCGCAGGTGGAAATCCGCGGCGACGTGGTGTTCAGTGGCAGCCTGTACGTGGAAGGCCGCATCATCGGCAAGGTGATCGCCGAGGAAGGCGCCAAGGCCATGCTGACCCTGGCCGAGCACGGCCGCATCGAGGGTGAAGTGCGCGCCGCCGTGGTGGTGCTCAGCGGCAGCATGGAAGGCGATGTGCATGCCAGCGAGCGCATCGAATTGACCCCTAGCGCCCGTGTCACCGGCAATGTGCATTACACGGTGGTGGAAATGAGCGCCGGTGCCCAGCTCAACGGCCGCCTGCTGCATACCGCCGCGATGGCTGCGTTGCCGGCGCCCGATGCCAAGGGCAATGAGAAATCCAAGAAAGCTGAAGCCGCTGCGGCTTGAAACAGGGGCTTCACGCCCCCATCCTGAGCGCCATGAGCACCCTAGTTTCCCTGCCCGGCGTTCAGCCGGCGCCTGATTACCAGTCCCTGGACCGTCCGCTGAATTTCACCCCGGCGGCAGCTTCCAAGGTGCGTGAGCTGATCCAGGACGAGGGCAACGCTGCACTCGCCCTGCGTGTCTACATCCAGGGCGGTGGCTGCTCCGGCTTCCAGTACGGCTTTGAGTTCGATGAGAACCGTGCCGAGGACGATCTGGCCGTGGTCACCGAGGGCGTCACCCTGCTGGTCGACCCGCTGAGCTTGCAGTACCTGATGGGCGCCGAGGTGGATTACAGCGAAAGCCTGACCGGCGCGCAGTTCGTGATCCGCAACCCCAACGCCCGCACCACCTGCGGCTGCGGTAGCAGCTTCTCGGTTTAAGACAGATCCGGCCGCATTGCGGCTGGCTGCGCTTGCGATGGCGGCGCTTTGTCGTCAGGCTCTGGCGGATGCTGAATTCTGAATCCCGTTTCGCCGGGCACGCCTTTGTCGGCGCGCCCTTGGACCGTGCCGATGCCCTGCGTGGCGACGCCGATGCCTTGGCTGCCCTGTGGCCAACAGCGCAGATCCTGGTGTTGGACACCGATGGCACCGCGTTTGCCGATGATGACCGGCAGCCGGCGCTGTTCAGTGGCAACGATCTGGGCGGAGGCCCGGGCACGGCGATCTTCCTTGGCCTGCGCGAAGGGCGCGCCTGGTTTGTCGCCGAGGCGGCGACGCTGACGGTCAAGGCACCGCAGCGGATGGACCTGCGCCAGGCCGCGGTGACCTGGCGGGCCGAGGTGGCCGATGTGTTCTGCTATGCACGCGGGATGTCGTACTGGCATTCGCGCAATCGATTCTGCGGTGTCTGTGGCTCGCCGGTGCGCTTTGGTCGCTTCGGTTTCATTGGCCATTGCGACCAGTGCCGTACCGAGCACTATCCACGCGTGGACCCGGCGGTGATCGTCGCGGTCGAAAACAATGGCCGCCTGTTGCTGGGCAGGCAAAGCAGCTGGGTCGCGCGCCGCTATTCGGTGCTGGCCGGGTTTGTGGAGCCCGGCGAAACCTTCGAGCAGACCGTGGCCCGGGAAGTCTTCGAGGAAGCGCGGGTGCGGGTGATCCAGGCGCAGTACCAGGGCACCCAGCCGTGGCCGTTCCCGGGTGCGCTGATGGTGGGTTTCCGTGCCAGCGCGCACGACGACGTGCCAACCGTGGACGGTGAACTGGAGGACGCGCGCTGGTTCAGCGTCGAGGAGGTTGGCGCCGCGCTGCAACGTGACAGCAACGACGACGGGCAGGGCATCCTGCTGCCGCCGCGGCTGTCGATCGCACGCACCCTGATCGAGCAGTGGTACCAGAGTCAGTGCCGTGAGGGCTGATGGCCGCGCGGCTTGCCAGCCGTTGCGGCGCTGGCAGGGCCTACAATCAGGGGCCGGAGGGATCGCATGTTCACAACCTTGGTAGCGGTAATCGCAGCGCTGGTGCTTGGCCATCTGGCCCCCTCGCTGCTGGCGACGTTGCGGGATTGGCGCTGGTTCGGGCGTTGCCTGGGCTGGCTGCGTGCACAGCTGGGCGAATCGGCTGCGCATTACAGTGTGTTGCTGCTGGTCGCGCCCTGTGTGTTGCTGGTCGGTCTGCTGCAATGGGCGCTGGCCGGGCGCCTGTTCGGTCTACCTGCGCTGTTGTTTGGCGTTGCGGTGTTGGCGCTGTGCTGGGGCCCGCGCGATCTGGATCGCGATGTCGAGGCGGTGATCGACGCCGAAGACGAGGCCGCGGCTGCGCTGGCGGCATCCCGGCTGCAGGCAGCGGGCGGCAGCATGCGCGAGGACGCGCCGGGTCTGGTCGAGGCGACCGCGATCAATGCGCTGCGGCGCTGGTTTGCACCGCTGTTCTGGTTCCTGTTGCTGGGGCCGCTGGGGGCGGTGTTGTACCGGCTGTTGGCGCAGTCTTCGCAAGGCCTGCAATCACAGCAGCTGTCCACTGAAGAGCGACGCTCCGGTGATGTGTTGCTGGCGGTGCTGGAGTGGCCGGTGGCGCAGCTGATGACGCTGTCGATGGCCTTGGTGGGCAATTTCGATACGGTGTTTTCGGCCTGGCGTCGCGCCGCGGGCAACCGCTGGGCGCTGCAGCTTGGCTTTCTGGCCGAGGCCGCACGCGCCAGCGTTGGCGCCGAGCTGGTCGAAGAGGCGGAAGAAGCGCGGCTGGCCGGGCAGGTGCCGGCAGACGAACGCTACCCGGAACTGCGCGATGCGATGAGCCTGGTCTGGCGCATGTTGCTGCTGTGGATGGCCTTGCTGGCGTTGCTGGTGATTGCCGGCTGGGTAGGTTGAAGCGGGCGACTGGGGGACACCCTGGCCTGGGCAAACGCAGCGCACCGGTGAGGCAAGGATCGGTTGGTCGGCGGTAACTCCGGCTGTGCAGCCAGGTGCCCTGGCTGCGCTACACGACTGTGGTGTGCCGCTGCGTGTAGCAATACCCGCCGGCTGCCTGGGCTTTCAGGTTGGCGCGAGCAGGGTAAAGGGGAACCACGGCAGGTTGCGTGCGAGCCAATACGAAGGCAGCAGGAACAGCCAGAGCTTGGGCTCCATGACTACCCGCATCAGCGGACTCAACCAACGCGGCTGCCAGCCGGCCGACCACAGGGTCATCAGCGGAATCAACGCCAGCGTGATGAGGCCGAGCGGGTTCATCGAGAAGGCCCGGGCTACATCGCCGTGGGCCAATGCATGCAGTGCGCGGGTCAGGCCGCAGCCGATGCAATAGTGACCGGTGAAGGCGTAGAACATGCAGGGCGGGAACGGATTGCCTGCAGCATTCGGATCGAACTTCCATAACAACCACGCACCCGCCGGGACGGCGACAGCCATCCCGGCCAGTGCAAGCTTGTGGCTGGTTTTAAGCGTCAGCGCCAAGGTATTACTGGTATTGCTGCAGCATTTCCATGTAACCGGCACTGCCGACCATGGCGAAGTAGCCGATGTTGATCAGCAGGCCGAGGATGGCCATGCCGGTAGCAACCCAGCACCAGGTCTTGGCGTTGTTGGACGCACGACGGGCGCCTTCCAGGTCACCCTGGTTCAGCAGCGTGTTGACCTTGCTGGAGAACACGATCGCAACGATGCCTACCAGGCCCAGTGGGCAGCACAGGCAGGTAGCCAGAACGGTGGCGATGATCGACCACGCCAGGTGGTTGGGGATGCTGGTGTTGGTGTTGACGGCGTTCATCCATTTCTCCGATAGGACAACAGGGGGTTACTTTGACTTGCAGGAATTCGCCGCAGTCAGCGGCGAGATGATCATTGTGGCGATCCAGCACAGGGGCCACGTGATGAAACCAATGAAGACAAAGCACAGCAGGAAGTTGACGAAGGCAATTGCCCAATAGCCGAACATGATGATCAGCCCGGTGGCGACATTGCCGGCGTACAGGTGGCCAATGCCGAAAACCTGGAAAAACCCCGGCAGTACTTCCAGCAACGCTGCTATCCCGCCGGATTTCTGCGGGTGGTAGTAGTGGTGTACCTGCTGCGGCGCGGTTGGCGGCGCAGCTGGCACAGCTGGCAGTGATGGCGTGGTGTTGTCCATGATCCCCTTGCTCCTAGGCTGTGCTGCGGTCTCCGGCAGGCACATAGGGGGGTAGCCTAGCCACTTGTCCTATTTCTGGAAAGTGGTTTCCCCTACTCAGGCCTCATCACCACGCAACTTGCGGACCAGGATCTCGAGCTGCGGGGCATCGGTATGGGCGCCATCCACCGGCGGCCCGGCGACCACCTCGATATGCGCGCGGAAGCGCCGCGGCACCCGCATCTGCCCCAATCGGGAATCGCGCCGGCTCCACATGCTGGACCACATGCCCTTCAGCGCCATCGGTACCACCGGCACCGGGCGCCGGGCCAGGATCTTCTCCACCCCTGACTTGAAGGCGGCAATCTCGCCGTCCTTGGTCAAAGCGCCCTCGGGGAAGATGCAGACCAGCTCGCCTTCGGCCAGCGCTGCATCCACTTCATCGAAGGCGCGCTGCATCAGCGCGGCATCTTCCTTGGGGCTGGCGATCGGGATGGCCTTGGCGGTCTTGAAGATCCAGCGCATCACCGGCACGTTGAAGATCCGGTAATACATGACGAAACGTGCGGGGCGCGGAATCACCGCCGACAGGATCAGCGCGTCCATGTAGCTGACGTGGTTGCAGACGATCAGCGCGGCACCTTCGTCGGGCACATTGTCCTCAACGCCCTTGACCCGCAGCCGGTACAGGGTGCGCACCATCAGCCAGCTGAGGAAGCGCATCAGGAACTCGGGGACGATGCTGAAAATGTAGACCGCGACCACGATATTGGCGATGGCCAGCGCCAGGAACAGCTGCGGGATGCTCCACTTGAGCAGGCTCTGGGTGATCAGGCCCAGCACCGCCGCCAGCACGATGAAGCCGGAATTCTGGATGTTGAGCGCGGCGAACACGCGCGACATCTCCGACTTCGGCGTGCGGCTCTGGATCAGTGCGAACAGCGGCACCACGAAGAAGCCGGTGAACAGGCCGATGCCGAGCAGGTCGATGATGATGCGCCAGCTGCCCGGCTGCTGGATGAAGCCAGCAACATCCAGGCCCGTCACCGTCACCGCGCCGGTACGCGCGAAGCACAGATCCAGCAGGAACGCGCTCATGCCGAAGGCGCCCAACGGCACCAGGCCGATTTCGACGATGCGCCCGGACAGCTTCTCGCACAGCAGCGAACCAACGCCGGTGCCCAGCGAGAACAGCGCCAGCGCGAAGATGTACAGCACCTCGTCGCCACCCAGGTTCACCACCGCGTAGGTCGGCAGCTGCGAGGTGAGCACGGTGCCGAAGAACCAGAACCAGGACACGCCCAGGATGGCGTTGCGTACCGCCTTCTGTTTCTTGGCCAGGCGCAGCACGACCAGCGATTCGCTGATCGGGTTCCAGTTGATCTTCAATTCCGGTGCACCCGCGTCCACGCGCGGGATCATGCGTGCGGTGAAGTTGCCGATCATCGCCAGCGCGATGATGGCCACGGCAGCGACGATAGGTCCGTGGGCGCCGGCCAGCGCGAAGATCATGCCGCCGGCAATCATGCCGGTGAGGATGGAGATGGAGGTGCCCATTTCCACCAGGCCGTTGCCGCCGGTCAGCTCCTCAGGCTTGAGGATGGATGGCAGTACCGAATATTTGACCGGGCCGAACAAGGTGGATTGCAGGCCGGTGCAGAACAGCGCAACCAGCAGCACCGGCATGTTCTGGGTAAGGAAGCCGACCGCCGCCAGCGACATCACCACGATCTCGATCGTCGTGGTGATGACGATGAGTTTCTGCTTCTCGAGCTTCTCGGCGATCTGCCCGGCAAGTGCCGAGAACAGGAAGTAGGGCAGGATGAACAGCGCCGGCGCCAGGTTGGTATACAGCGTGCGTTCTTCGCTGCTGACGCCCAGGTAGAACAGCAGGCCGATGATCGCCTGGCGATAGATGTTGTCGTTGAACGCACCCAGCGCCTGGACGATGAAGAACGGGAGGAAGCGGCGCTGCTTGAGCAGGGCGAACTGGTTGTGGCCGGACATCGTGACTCCTCGGTGCTGCGCGGCACATTAGCAGAACGGCATGATCGTTTTGGTCAAGCCAGGCATGCAGTGCAGATGTTTCTCAGGTGGCGTTTGCGGGTAACAGCCCGAGCAGTGCGCGGGCCGCCGGGGTTGGATCGGCGCGCCACACCGCGCAGGTGCGGAAGCGGAACAGATCTGCCAGTGGCCGCACGACGGTGCGCTGCATGCGTGCGGCCATGCTGTCGGGCACCACCGCCACCGCCAGGCCGGCGGCCACCAGCTGCTGCTGCAGCTCACTGTGGGTGACCTCGTATTGCAGCTGGGCATGGATGCCGCGTTCGCGCAGGGCGTCATCCAGCATGCGCCGCACCCCGGCACCGGGCACCAGGGCAGCCAAGGGCAGACCTTGCAGTGCCTGCAGCGGGATTGCCGCGAGACCGGCCAAGGGATGGTCGATGGGCATCACCAGCGACAGGCCTTCCTCATGCAACAGGCGGTGCTGTGGTGGCAGGGTGATCTGTGGCCCGACGCCGACCAGGGCCACGTCCAGGTTGCCCTGTTCCAGTTCGGCCAGCAGCACATCGCTCATGCCTGCCTTCAGGTGGACCTCGACGGCCGGGTGCGCTGCCCGGAATGCCGCCAGCAGGGCGGGCACATCGACCACGTTGAGCGAGGTGATCTGGCCGATGTTGATGCGGCCGCGCACCGTGCCCAGGGTCAGTGCCATTTCCTCCTGCAGGCGGGCGGCCGCCTGCAGGGTCAGCCGGGCGTTGTGCAGGAACACCTCGCCGGCAGCGGTGGGCCGTACCCGCCGGTGGCTGCGCTCGAACAGGCGGGTGCCGAAGGCATCCTCCAGCCGCGCGATCTGGTGGCTCAGCGCCGACTGCACGGTGTGGCAGCGGGTGGCCGCAGCGGTGAAGCCGCCTTCCTCGGCGACGGCGACGGCGAGGAAGGCGGCGCAGGGTGAACATGCCATCACTGAAACAGATGGATTGGATGAAAACAATACATTGGCGTCATTGATGACGGCGGCCCAGACTTGCCGCAGTTCCCGCCGTGGCCTCCCCCATGAATACCCCCGTCTCCCACTCGCCCCATCGCCCCTTGAGCCAGGCCCAGGTCCTGCTGCTGGCCGCAGCCACCGGCCTGATCGTGGCCGGCAACTACTACGCACAGCCCCTGCTGCAGATCCTGGCCGAGGCCTTCCGGATCGGTGCCGACGAGGCGGGCTGGGTGGTGACGGTGGCGCAGCTGGCCTATGCCGCCGGCCTGCTGCTGATCGTGCCGCTGGGTGACCGGCTTGAGCGCCGCCGCCTGATCGTCGCCCTGTTCGTACTGGCAGCGGTAGGCCTGGCGATCAGCGCTACCGCCACCCACTTCATGCAGCTGCTGGCAGGCACGGCCTTGTCCGGCCTCAGTGCGGTGGCGGCGCAGGTGATCGTGGCGCATGCGGCAGGCCTGGCCGAGCCGGAGCATCGCGGGCGGGTGGTCGGCACCATCATGGCCGGCCTGCTGCTCGGCATCCTGTTGGCGCGCACTGCTTCCGGCGTGCTGGCCGGGTTGGGTTCCTGGCACAGCATCTACTGGGTGGCCTGCGTTGCCCTGCTGGTACTGGCGGTGGTGCTGGCGCGCCTGCTGCCGGCGCATCAGCCCAGTGCCAGCCTGTCCTATCCGCGTCTGATCGGTTCGGTGCTGGCCTTGCTGCGTGATGAGCCCTTGCTGCGCCAGCGCTCCGTGCTGGGGGGCCTGCTGTTTGCTGGCTTCAGCGTGTTCTGGACGCCGCTGGCCTTCCTGTTGTCAGGCCCGGCGTACGGTTACTCGATTGCCACCATCGGCTTGTTTGGCTTGATTGGTGCGGCCGGTGCATTGGCCGCCAGCAGCGCCGGCAAACTCAGTGACCGTGGGCATGGTCGCGCGGTGGCGGTAGGTGGCCTGCTGATGATGCTGTTGTCGTGGCTCCTGCTGGCCTTCGCGCCGGTGTCGCTGTCGGCGCTGATCGTGGGCGTGCTGTTGCTGGATATCGCCGTGCAGGCGGTGCATATCAACAACCAGAGCGTTATCTACCAGCTGGATGAGAGCGCCCGCAGCCGCATCACCTCGGCTTACATGACCTGCTATTTCATCGGCGGCGCCAGTGGCTCGGTACTGAGCACGATGGCTTGGACGCGCTATGGCTGGACCGGCGTCTGCGCGCTGGGCGGCGTGTTCGCGGTGATCGGCCTGCTGGTGTACTTCATGCCAGCCCGCAAGCAAGCCGCAAAGAATGTGGGAGCGGCGTAAGCCGCGAAGCAAATTGCGGCACCTTCGCAGAAGGGCGTGCATGCTAGGCTTTTGTAGGAGCGGCGTAAGCCGCGAAGCTGGCGATGGTGACGTTAATGGATCGCCTGCGATCTGAGCGGCTGGGTTTTATGCTTTGTGGCAAAGGCAAAGGCAAAGGCAAAGCGCAAAAGCAACGGCACCCCTCCCCAACCCTCCCCTGCGCTCCGCGCAAGGGAGGGGGTAGAAGCAACGCCAACTGCCAACTGCCAACCGCCACAGCCACAGCCACAGCCACAGCCACAGCCACAGCCACTACGCCGGCAACATCGCTTCTTCCGCCGCCGCCCTCAGCTTCGGCAACAGCCTCAGCATCAAGGCCAGCTGGGTGCGCACCAGCCGCGACTTCTCATCGATCTCATCCGGCATCTGCTCCAGCGCATCTGCCAGTGCGACCTCGTCTTCCTGCGGTTCCGCCGGCTGGCGCCTGCCCAAGGCTGCAGCCAATGCTGCCAGCGACTGCTGCAGCTGCTGGTGCCCGCCCGCAACCAACACATCTTCATTGACCGCATCCGCCTGCGCGCGATGTGCACCCAGCGCCGACAGATAGCCCAGCAAGGTGTTGGACAGGGCGAGAAAGCGGAAACCCGCATCCAGATTGCCTCGCGCATAACCCGGCTCGCGCAGCATGTTGGCCAAGGCCACCGACAGTGCGACGTCGGCGTTGTGCATGTCGCGGCGGGCGATGCGGTAGGGCAGGTCGTCGCGCATGCCACTGCGGTACTGGCCCAGCACTTCGTCCAGATAGGCGGTGCTGGTGGCGATCACCTGCGCCATCACCTTGTGCAGGCGTCGGCCTTCCCAGTCGGGCAGGATCAGCAGCGAGGCGATGGCGGCGATGACGCAGCCGATCAAGGTGTCGAGGAAGCGCGGCCAGATCAGCACGAAGCCGTTGCCGATCAGGTTGAAGCACAGCAAGGCCATCACCGTGATCGCGGCGGTCGCCAACAGATATCTATCGGTGCGGGTGATGAAGAACAGCAAGGCTGCTGCCAGCGCCAGCAACAGTTGCAGGCCGGTGCCGGGGAACAACTGCATCAGCGCCCAGGTTGCACCCAGGCCGAGCAGAGTGCCGGCGATACGCTGCACCAGTCGCAGGCGGGTGGCGCCGAAGTTCGGCCGGCACACGAAGACGACGGTCAGCAGGATCCAGTAGCCGTTCTCCGGGTGCACCACCCTCAGCAACGCGTAACCGGCGATCAGCGCCAGTGCGATGCGCACGCCATGGCGGAACAGCAGCGAGCCCGGCGTCAGCGCCTGGCGCAGGCGGGTGCCCATCTCGCGCAGGGTGTGCGGCGAGGAATCACGCAGGCGGGTATCGATGCCTTCCAGCGGGGTATCAGCCAATGCGGCTTCGGACAGCTGCCGCTCGATGCTGGTCAGGTTGGCCGCCAGCAGCTGCAGCGAGCCAAGCAGGCGCGTCCACTGCGGATTGCGTTGCTCGCGCAGGTACTGCAACGAGGACTGCAGGTCCTGGCCAGCGACGCGGGTGCGTTCGCCATAGTCGAACGGCTGGCGCAGGCGGATGGCCTCTCCCAGCGTCTGGCAGGCCTTGCCCTGCAGCGACAGCAGGCGCCGGCAGCGGTACAGCACGTCGCTGTGGAAGAAGGCATCGGCCAAGGCTTCATACGGGTAGTGCGAGGAACTGGCGCGTTCGTGGAAGTCCTGCGCCATGTAGTACAGGCGGAAGTACAGGCCTGACTGCACGCCGGGCCGGCCAGAGCGGCCGAAGCGGCTGAGGATGGCGGTCTTGGCGATGTTCAGCGCCTGTACCACGCGCACATTCTGCTCGGCCAAGGCCAACCGCCGTGCTTCCAGATTGCCTTGTCGCACCGGTTCGAACAGGTCGGCCTTGAGCTGCAGGTAGTGGCCAAGTTCGAAGAACAGCCGTGCCAGCCGTTCGCGCACCGGGCGGTTGGCGAACATCGCCGTCCACAGGATCGACAGCAGCCCATACCAGCTGGCGCCGACCAGCAGTGGGATCACCTCGCGCAGTGCCTGCTGCTGGCTGACGTTGTGGTGCTGGTCCATCGCGATCATCGCGTAGATCGCCAGCGTCACCGTGGCCTGGCCGATGGAGGCATAACGCTCGCCCAGCGCACCGAGCAGGGTCAGGCCGAAGGCGGTCAACGCCAACGCGCTGATGAAGGGGACGGGGTAGGGGAACAGCGCGATGACCGCAGCCGCGGCAGCGACGAAACACAGCAGCGACAACAGCACGGATTTTGTGCGGCCCCACCAGTTGTCGTCGGTCTCGGCGATGGCGCTGGCGATGATGCCCAGGAACAAGCCGGGGATGGCTTCAAGGTGGCCGTCGTACCAGCCATAGGCGATGGCGGCAGTGAGCGCGATGAACACGCGCAACCCGTAGCTGGCTTTTTCGTGGGCCCAGAGTTGGCCGAGGTGACGGTCGAGGCGGCGCATGCCGGAAGCGTGGACTCGCGGGGATCAGGCTGCCAGCTTGCGTTGCCGTGGCGATGCAGGCAAGCGTGATCCGTCTGCAAGTGTGCGGCGATCAGCCTGCGGCATTGGCCGCACGCATGAAATCGAGGAACACGCGCAGCTTGGGTGCCAACTGCTCGCGCGAGGGGTAATACAGATGGAAGCCCGGGTAGGGCGGCTGCCAGTCATCGAGCAGTCCTTGCACGCGACCCGCGTCGATGTCGGCGCGGGCGATGGCTTCGAATATCTGCAGCAGGCCAAGTCCGTCGCGCGCTGCCTGCAAGGCCAGGGTGCTGTCGTTGAGCAGCAGTGGTCCGCTGACATCGAGGGTGAAGTCGCGGTGATCACGGCTGAACTCCCAAGGCATCACCCGGCCATTGCTGTTGCGGTGACGGATGCAGGCATGGCCGATCAACGCTTCAGGCGTTTGCGGCGTGCCGTGCCGCTGCAGGTATTCCGGCGCGGCGACCACCGTCCAGCGCATTGGCGGCCCCAGCGGCACCGCGATCATGCCATCGGCCAGCGCCTCGCCCAGGCGGATGCCGGCATCGAAGCCTTCACCGACCACATCGACCAATGCCGCCTGCATGGACAGTTCCACTTCCACCTGCGGGTAGGCGGCGTGGAAAGCGGGCAGGTGTGGCAGCAGCAGATATTCGATGGCGAAGCGTGGCGCGGTGATGCGCAGCTGGCCGGTGGCGACATCGCGGTTGGCCTCCACCGCATGCAGCGCCTCGCCGATCCGGGCCAGCGCCGGGGCGGTGTCCAGCAGCAGGCGCTGGCCGGCCTCGGTCAGGCCAACCCGGCGCGTGGTCCGCTGCAGCAGACGGGTGCCGAGCCGGCGTTCCAGGTTGCGGATGGTCTGCGACAAGGCCGACGGCGAAACCGCCAGTTCGATGGCTCCCTGGCGGAAGCTGGCATGCCTGGCCACGCAGGCGAAGGCCGCCAAGGCCGGCAACAGGGCTGGATCTACTGTGAAGTCAGGCTTCATGGTCAATGCAGAGTATCCGCCTTTATCGACATAGTGGCGAGGGCCTACAGTTGCCTCCGTCCTTTCCCCCGTTGGAGTCGCCGATGAAAACCCGAGTTCTGGGCCGCAATGGTCCTGTTGTTTCCGCACTTGGCCTGGGCTGCATGGGCATGAGTGCGTTCTACGGCGGCCGTGGTGATGATGCCGCCTCGATTGCGGTCATCCACCGCGCGCTGGAGCGTGGCGTGACGCTGCTGGATACCGCCGACATGTACGGCCCGCATACCAATGAAGTGCTGGTCGGCAAGGCGATTGCCGACCGTCGTGAGCAGGTATTCCTGGCCACCAAGTTTGGCGTGCGGCTGGACGCCAATGACCCGCAGGCGCGCGGCGTCGATGGTCGTCCGGAATATGTGCGGGCGGCCTGCGAGGCCAGCCTGCAGCGGCTTGGCGTGGATCACATCGACCTGTACTACCAGCACCGTGTTGATCCGCAGGTGCCGATCGAGGACACCGTGGGTGCGATGGCGCGGCTGGTCGAGCAGGGCAAGGTGCGCTACCTGGGCTTGTCCGAGGCAGCACCGGAGACGATCCGCCGCGCGCATGCAGTGCATCCGATCACCGCGCTGCAGACCGAGTATTCGCTGTGGTCACGCGAGCCGGAGCAGAACGATGTGCTGGCGACGGTGCGTGAGCTTGGTATTGGCTTCGTGCCGTACTCGCCATTGGGCCGTGGCTTCCTGACGGGTGCGATCCGCAGCCCGGCCGATTTCGAGGACGGTGATTACCGGCGCAATTCACCGCGCTTCCAGGGCGAGAACTTCGATCGGAACCTGGCCTTGGTGAAGCAGGTCAATGCGATTGCTGCTGACAAGGGCGTGAGCCCGGGGCAGTTGGCGTTGGCCTGGGTGCTGGCGCAGGGTGACGACCTGGTGCCGATTCCCGGGACCAAGCGTTTGCCGTATCTGGAGGAAAACCTGGGTGCGTTGGATGTGGTTCTGAGTGCCGATGACCTGGCGCGGATTGACGCGGTGTTCCCGGTGGATGCGGCGGCAGGGCTGCGTTACCCGGCGGCGAGCATCGGCAGCGTGCATCGGTAACACCGGGCAGGCTTCAGCTGTAGAGCCGAGCCATGGGGGGGGGGGGGCGTGGGCGGGGGGCCCCCGGCCCCCCACGGGGGGGGCGGCCCCGCCCCCCCACCCCCCCCCGGCGGGGGGGGGGCGCGCAACTACTGGGCTTACTGCTGCGCGCGCGCGAGCGCGCGCCAGCCGATGTCGTTGCGGTGGAACTCGTTGGCCCAACGGATTTTTGCAACGCCTGCATACGCATGCTTCTGCGCATCACCAACGCTGTCACCCAAGGCGGCAACGCACAGCACACGGCCACCTGCGCTGACGACATTGCCGTCAGCATCCAGCGCGGTACCGGCATGGAACACCTTGGCACTGGCCGGCACATCACCCAAACCGCTGATCACATCACCGGTGATCGGCGTTTCCGGATACGGCTTGGCAGCCAGCACAACACCGAGTGACGGGCGCGGGTCCCACTGCGCTTCCACGCCAGCCAGCGCGCCATCAATCGCCGCTTCGACCAGATCAACCAGGTCCGACTGCAGGCGCAACATCACCGGCTGGGTTTCCGGATCGCCGAAGCGCACGTTGAATTCAATCACCTTCGGCGCGCCGTCGGCATCGATCATCAAACCGGCATACAGGAAGCCGGTGAACGGCACGCCGTCGGCAATCATGCCGGCCACGGTCGGTTCAACGACTTCACGCATCACCCGTGCATGCACTTCCGGCGTAACCACCGGCGCCGGCGAGTAGGCGCCCATGCCGCCAGTGTTCGGGCCGGTATCGCCATCGCCAACGCGCTTGTGGTCCTGGCTGGTGGCCATCGGCAGCGCGATGCGGCCATCGACCATCGAGATGAAGCTTGCTTCTTCGCCTTCGAGGAACTCCTCGATCACCACGCGTGCGCCGGCATCGCCGAAGGCATTGCCGCTGAGCATGTCGCGCACGGCGGCTTCGGCTTCTTCCATTGTCATCGCCACGATCACGCCCTTGCCGGCGGCCAGGCCATCGGCCTTGATCACGATGGGTGCGCCCTTTTCATGCAGGTAGGCCAGCGCGGAATCCACTTCGGTATGCACGGCGTAGTACGCGGTGGGAATGCCGTGACGTGCAAGGAAATCCTTGGCAAAGGCCTTGCTGCCTTCCAGCTGCGCGGCAGCGGCGGTCGGGCCGAAGATGCGCAGGCCTGCCTCGCGGAAACGATCAACCACGCCCAGCACCAGCGGTACTTCCGGGCCGACCACGGTCAGGCCCACGGCCTCGTCCTGCGCCAGCTTCAGCAGGCCATCGATGTCGGTGACCTTGATCGCGACATTGCGGCACTTGCCTTCGGTGGCGCTGCCTGCATTGCCGGGGGCGACGATCACTTCGCTTACGCGCGGCGACTGCGCCAGTTTCCAGGCAAGTGCGTGTTCGCGGCCGCCAGAGCCGATGACGAGGATTTTCATGGGGTCAGTTCCTGTGGGGCATCAATGGGGAAGGCAATGGGAGGCTTTCAGCGTGACTTCGAAGAACGTCGCGCCACTGGCATCCACGAAGCGCCGGCGCACGCCACCGCCGGCGGCGTAGACCGGCTGCAGCGCCGGTTCCCTGCACAGCTCGGTGATGGCTTCATCCTCGTCACGGCGCAGTGCTTCGAACACGTCAGGCTTGGCCTTGGCCATTGCCACGCTGGCGCCGGGAAAACTCACCACGAACACGATGTCGTTGCCATGGCGATGCGCCGAGGCGGTCACCAGTCCATCGCGGTAAGGCGCCGGCAATTGCTTGCCGAGCGTGGCGAGCGCGGTGTGCTGGGCATCGCTCAGCGTGCTTTTGCCGCAGCCGGCGAGCAGGACGGCACACAGGCCGGCGGTGACTGCGAGAAGGGCATTACGCATCAGTTGCAAGCCTCGAGCTGCATGGTGGAAGGGATCAGGTAGCGTGATTGCGTGGTGTCGTAGGCGATGCTGTGGCTCTTGTTCACCGCACCGGCACAGCCCCGACCTTTCTCCTGCACGCGCAGCGGCCAGTAAGCGAGCTGCGGCTGGCTGTTGTCGGGTGCCGCATCGAAGTTCAGGTCCAGGCGGCCGTGCGAGCAGTTGCCCGACGCGTTGCAGTCGATGGCGTTGCGATCATCCAGATGGCTGCGCAGCCAGCCGGCGCTGGACAAGGTCTTGTCGCCGTCGAAGACGTACCAGGCGCGGTTGCGCATTGCTGCGCCAACCACCACCAGCTCGTCGTCGACCTGGAAGGCCCAGGCATCTGCGCCGATCTGCAGCGTGCTGACCTTGCCCGGCTTGCCGCCCGTGCCGCTGCCCTGGCCGAGCAGTTCTGTAGCGACGCTGACGCCGTCGTCGGCGGCGCGCTGCAGGACGAGGAAATCGGTGTTGCCCAGCTCAATCGGGCTGGCGTCGTCGTAGCTGGTGCAGATTGCCAGCATGCGGTAGTTGCCGTTCTGCACCTTGATGCTCTGGTCGGCGCAGATATCGCGATGCACCGGACGTGCCTGACCCAGATCGGCATCACTCAGTTGCTGCGTCCATTGCCCCTGCAACTGCACGGTGCTGCCATAGCGTTCCTGCAGTACGGCCATCACCCCGGCCTCGTAGCTGAGCTTCGGCTTCGCTGCAGCAGCGTCGTTCTGTGCGGGCGTACCCTGCTGGCACGAAGCCAGCAGGGCGACGGCAAGCAGGGAAATCAAACGCGGGAAAACCCTGGTCGCCATGTGCCAGCTCTCTGTGACGGAATCAGTGACGGAAGTGGCGCACGCCGGTGAACACCATGGCGATGCCATGTTCGTCGGCAGCGGCGATCACTTCGTTGTCACGCATCGAGCCGCCCGGCTGGATCACCGCGGTGATGCCGGCTTCGGCAGCGGCATCCAGGCCATCACGGAACGGGAAGAACGCATCCGATGCCATCACCGAGCCCGGTACCACCAGGCCTGCATCCGCCGCCTTGATGCCGGCGATGCGGGCCGAGTAGACGCGGCTCATCTGGCCAGCACCAACACCGATGGTGCGCTCGTCCTTGGCATAGACAATCGCGTTGGACTTGACGTACTTGGCCACGCGCCAGGCGAACAGCAGGTCGCGCGTTTCAGCCGCGGTCGGCGCGCGCTGGGTGACGGTCTTCAGTTCGTCGGCGCTCATGCCGCGGTTGTCGGCGCTCTGGATCAGCAGGCCCGAACCGATGCGCTTGGTGTCGTAGTTGTTGCGTGCGTCACCGGCTGGGATGCGCAGCACGCGCACGTTGGCTTTCTTGGTGGCGTAGTCCAGCGCGGCCGGCTCGTAGTCCGGCGCGATCAGCACTTCGACGAACTGGCGGTCGAGGATGGTCTTGGCGGTGGCTGCGTCCAGCGTGCGGTTGAAGGCGAGGATGCCGCCGAAGGCGCTGGTCGGGTCGGTGTTGTAGGCCATCTCGTAGGCGGCGCCGACATCGGCAGCCACCGCCACGCCACACGGATTGGCGTGCTTGACGATGACGCAGGCCGGCACCTCGAACTGACGCACGCATTCCCATGCGGCATCGGCATCGGCCAGGTTGTTGTAGCTCAGTTCCTTGCCCTGCAGCTGCACGAAGGTGGCCAAGGTGCCCGGCACCGGATACAGGTCGCGGTAGAACACACCGCTCTGGTGCGGGTTCTCGCCGTAACGCAGGTCCATGACCTTGATGAAGGAGGAATTCATCTGCGCCGGGTACTCATTGCGCACCGGCACAGCAGCGCTGGTGTCGGTCACGGCCGACAGGTAGTTGCTGATCGCCGCGTCGTACTGGGCCACGCGGTTGAATGCGGCAACCGACAGTTCGAAGCGCTTGGCGGCGGACAGCTTGCCGTCGTTGCTGGCCAGTTCGGCCAACAGCGCGTCGTACTGGTCCGGGCTGGTCGCCACGGCGACGCGGGCGAAGTTCTTGGCCGCGCTGCGCAGCATCGCCGGGCCGCCGATGTCGATGTTCTCCACTGCGTCGGCGAGCGTGCAGTCGGCCTTGGCGGTGACCGATTCGAACGGGTACAGGTTCAGTACCAGCAGATCGATCGCGGCGATGCCGTGTTCTGCCATCACCGCGTCATCGGTGCCGGCGCGGCCGAGCAGGCCGCCGTGCACCATCGGATGCAGGGTCTTGACCCGGCCGTCCATCATTTCCGGGAAGCCGGTGACATCGGACACGTCCTTGACCGGCAGGCCGGCCTCGCGGATCGCCTTGGCGGTGCCGCCGGTGGACAGCAGCTCGACGTTGCGGGCAGCCAGGGCACGGGCCAGATCGATCAGGCCGGTCTTGTCGGAAACGGACAGCAGAGCCCGGCGTACGGGCAGCAGATCAGAAGACATGGGGAGGCAGGGGGAAGCGGAAGCGGGCCCATATTGTAGCCGCGCGGTCACACAGAAGCAGGGTGTAGTGCCGAGCCATGCTCGGCAGGGGCCTTCCCAGCAATGCAACTGTAGTGCCGAGCCATGCTCGGCAAATGCTTTCCCAGCAATGCAACTGTAGTGCCGAGCCATGCTCGGCAAATGCTTTCCCAGCAATGCACATGTAGTGCCGAGCCATGCTCGGCAGGGGCTTTCCCAGCAATGCACATGTAGTGCCGAGCCATGCTCGGCAAGGGGCCTTTCCGGCAATGCACGACGGCGGAGATTACCGGTAACGCTTCTGCCGGGCATGGCTCGGCACTACAGGCAGCCCAGGGCTTACGCCAGCCCGTATTCCTTCAGCTTCTTGCGCAGGGTGGCGCGGTGGATGCCCAGCAACGCCGCGGCGCGGCTCTGGTTGCCTTCGCAGTGGTTCAGCACTTCCACGAACAACGGGATTTCCATCTCGCGCAGCACGATCTCGTACACATCGTCGGCGTCGCAGCCGTCCAGATCGCGCAGGTAGCGCCGTACGGACTGGGCAACGTGTTCGCGAAGCGGCGGCTTCGGAGCGCCACGACTGGTGTCAGGACGGGTGGGGGCAGCGTTCAAGGAGAGTTCCCGGGTTCAGCAAGGTCGGGCGCGTTGGCCCGGCATGGGGGAGGGAGTCTAGCGCGTGGGCCGTCGGCCTGCCACGCCATTGTCCCGCGTTTACTGAAATTCGAAGCTGAAGGCGACCGTGGCAGCGGCCGGTTCGCGCAGCCGGAATGACACCTGCGCACTCTGCCCAGGCTCCAATCGCGCCAGCGGATCAGCGCCTGGGCCCAGGTATTCGGCCGGTTGCAGGGTACGCCGGCCGATCACCCGGCCATCGGCATCGGACAGCGACAGGCGCAGTGCAGGCCAGGCCTGTGCCCAGCGCGCATCATTGCGGAAGCTGGTCTGCACCTGCAGGGCGCCGGCCTGCCCGGGCACCGGGCGGATATCGCGGCTGAGCATGCTGAACGCGCTGGGCTCATGCCACGGCGGCAGCGAGCAGCGCAGCACGCTGCACAGGCCGCTGACCAAGGGCCGGGTGCCTGCATCGGCGGCGAGTGTGGCGCGGTCGGCAAGAATGATCTGCAGGCCGAGCAGCAGGGCCAGTCCCAGCACCAGTCCCCATTGCCAACGTGGCGTGTCGGCCGGCGGTGCTGCATGCGCGCGGCTTGCGCGCGCGAAGCTGGGCGCAAGGACAGTAGGCGATGCGCTGTCTTCCGCTGGTTCCGTGTCCTCGCTGCCAGCGTTGCCGCTGATGACGGCCGCTTGCGGCAGGACCAGCTCGGGTTGCGCCGCTTCCAGCTGCGGTTCTGCAGTGCGCTCGGCTGCGGCGTGCTTGGCCCCAGCTGGTTCAACTACAGCACGCTCTACCTCGACATGCTCGACTTCGGCCTGTGTGACTTCAGCCTGCTCGACGTCAAGCTGCGCCCGTTCGGCCTGATCCGCCGGCAAAGGCAGATCAAGCGCCAGCGTCGCCTGGGTGTCATCGCTCGTGGTCGCCGCAGGCGCGTCAGGCTTCGGCGTACTCGGCTTGGCCGGACCTTGCAGGAAGGTGGCCAGGGAAGGCTGGGCAGGCGTGGTTTCGTCAGTCATGGCTGGGCTGGCTGAGGCACTGGCCCCATTCAAGCACGGCGCACGCCGGTGATGCGCATCCAGTCGCCATCCTGGGTGGCTTCAAGCTGGTCGAACCACGCGGCATAGCGCTCCAGCAGTTCGCCTTCCTGGCCGTGGAGGATGCCGGACAGGGCAATCTGCCCACCCGCAGCGACACGCGCGGCCAGCAGCTCGGCCAGTGCGTCCAGCGCCGAGGCCAGGATGTTGGCGACCACGATCGGGTAAGTGGCGACCGGCTCGTCTTCCGGCAGGTAGGCGGCGATATGCACGCCGTTGCGCTCGCCGTTGTCATGGGTGGCGATCAGCGCCTGCGGGTCGTTGTCCACACCTACTGCGGCGGCTGCACCCAGCTTCAGCGCGGCCAGCGCGAGGATGCCCGAGCCGCAACCGAAATCGAGCACGGTGTTGCCGGCCAGCTTGCCCTCGGCCGAGAGCTGGTCCAGCCAGCGCAGGCACAGCGCGGTGGTCGGATGGGTGCCGGAGCCGAACGCCAGGCCCGGATCCAACCGCACGATGGCGGCATCGGCCGCCTGCGCGGCTTCCGGCAGTTCATGGTTCCACGGCACGATCCAGGTGCGCTGGCCGAACTGCATCGGCTGGAACTGATCCAGCCAGGCGCGTTCCCAGTCTTCGTCCTGGACGGCGCGGAAGCTGGCCTGGGTCCACTCCAGGCCCGGGTCGAGCGACTCCAGTGCGGCCAGCAGCGCCAGCGCGTTGGTGTCGGCCGGGAACAGGGCGGTCAGGGTCAGCTCGTTCCACAGCGGAGTCTCGCCTACCCCCGGCTCCAGGATCGCGCGCTCGTTGCTGGTGTCGGCATCGGCATCGAGCATGGTCACCGCCAGCGCGCCGACGTCGTCGAGGGCGTTCTCGTAGCGGGGCTGGGTAGCTTCGGTGCAGCGCAGGGTCAGTTCGAGGAAGGGCATGGCGGCGTACGGCAACGGCGGGACAGGGCACGCATCCTAGACGAGGCGGGCAGCAATTGCGCGTTCAGCTGGCTGGTTCAGCCGCCGCGGCAGCCGGTATTGATAGAATTTCGTACCCCTGACTGTGTAGCAGGCTGTCTCCCTCCCATGCTCGCTTTGCTTGCCAGAAAACCCTGGTATCTATTGGTGCTGCCTGCGGCGGTGCTGATGGTTGCCTTGGGTGTTCGCAGCGGCAATCTCCTGCATGGGGACTCGGCGGAAGTTGCTGCGGCCAATGGCGCCAGTCCGGCAGAACTCGGCGCACCAAGCGCGAGTGCCGCTACCTCGGTGCCTGAGCAATCAACTGCCGTGGCGCCGGGCTTGCCGCTGGACCTGCGCGCCGCCTTTGAGAACGGCACTGACCTGTTTGCCTATGCCCGGCAGCTGCAGGCCGCCGCCGACGCAGGCAATGCCGAGGCCGGCTGGATGGCCAGTCGCATCTACGACTATTGCGGCGTATTCGCGATGGATCCATCTGGCTACGCGCTGGACAGCGCCGCCTTGCAGCGCATGGACCTGGGCGCGATCTCGGCGATGCTGACCGCGCGCGGCAAGGTGCGCCAGGGCTGCGCCGGTTTCACTGCCGCCGATGGATTGGGCCGCGCGCGCCTGTTGCAGCAGCGCCTGGCTTCGGCCAAGGGTGGCAATCTGGCGGCCGAGGCAGCCCTGCTGTCGATGGGCGAGCCCTTGAGTGACACGCCCGAATACCGCCGCGGGCTGGTGGAGCGCGTGCAGTCCTCGCAGGACCCGGAAGCCTTCCTTGCGATCTCCGGCGCGATGGGTACCGCAGCGGCGGGTGACGATGCCTACCGGGGCATGGTTGCCGGCAGCCAGTTCAGCCAGTTGGCCTGGCAGGTCGCAGCGTGCCAGCTTGGCCTGGCATGCGGACCCGGCAGTGCATTGATGGTGGCGTATTGCGCCAATGGCGGGATCTGCTCGCGCGATCCCCAACAGGATTTTCAGTCTTTCGTTTACGACGCAGCGGTACCGCGCCAGGGTATGGAAAAAATGAACGAGATGGTCAACAGCTTGCGCGATGCGCGCCGAGGTGTGCGATGAATTACAAGCGCTTCCTGCATGGGGCAAAGTTCTGGGTCTGGGTCGTGTTGTTTGTGGCCTATTCGGCGGGCGCGGTCGGCGTGGTGCTGATCGATACCTATGAAGACCGCTACCGGGCGCTGTCCAAGATCAAGCTGACCACCGTCAAATCCGACGAAGACCTGCGCCGTGCCGGTGCCACCCAGGCGGCAGCGGTGTACCGTGCGCAGAGTGGCATGCCGTTCAACACCTTGCAGCCGGGCAGCAGCTTCCAGATCGTCTGGCCGGATGGTTCGGTGGAAACGGTGACGGTGGTTGATCCGTCCTCGCCGCTGGGCACCGAGCCGCTCAAGGGCAGTGCGGTGGGCGCCGAGTAAACCGGCGTTTCCAGCAGGCACAAAAAAGGCGGGGATTCCCGCCTTTTTTGTGCCTGTTTCTGCCCCCTCCCTTTGGCGTAGCCAAGGGGAGGGTTGGGGAGGGGTAAGCCTTTTGCGGGCTTCGCCGCTCCTGTTGCATTGCCTTGGGCCTTCATGCCGAGCATGGCTCGGCACTACAGGAAACGGCTGCCGGGCCTCGCCCGGCCGCCACCCGCAATCAGGTCAACGCGATCGAACGGGTCTTGCGCTCGGCCAGACGCTTTTCCAGGTAATGGATGTTCTGTCCACCGGCCTGGAAGCCCTGGTCGCGCATGATGCGCTGCTGCAACGCGACGTTGGTCTTGATGCCATCCACCACCATCTCGCTCAACGCCACCCGCATGCGGGCAATGGCGGTTTCGCGGTCCGGGCCGTGCACGATCAGCTTGCCGATCATCGAGTCGTAGTTCGGCGGCACCTTGTAGCCGGCGTAGATGTGCGTATCAACGCGCACACCCGGGCCACCCGGCGGATAGAAGCCGGTGATCAGGCCGGGGCTGGGAATGAAGGTTTCCGCGTCCTCGGCGTTGATGCGGCATTCGATCGCGTGGCCGTGCAGCACCACGTCGCTCTGCTTGATGCTCAGCTTCTGGCCAGAGGCGATGCGCAGCTGTTCGGCAACCAGATCGATACCGGTCACCATCTCGGTCACCGGATGTTCCACCTGCACGCGGGTGTTCATTTCGATGAAGTAGAACTTGCCGTCTTCGAACAGGAACTCGAAGGTGCCGGCGCCGCGGTAGCCAATGCGGATGCAGGCTTCCACGCAGACCTTGCCGATCTGCTCGCGCAGTTCGGCAGTGATGCCCGGTGCCGGTGCTTCTTCCACCACCTTCTGGTGACGACGCTGCATCGAGCAGTCGCGCTCACCCAGGTGGATGGCGTTGCCCTGGCCGTCGGCCAGCACCTGGATTTCCACGTGACGCGGGTTTTCCAGGTACTTCTCCATGTAGACCTCACCATTGCCGAATGCCGCCTTGGCTTCGGACTTGGTGGTTTCGATGGAGGCCTTCAACGCGCCTTCGGCATGCACAACGCGCATGCCGCGGCCGCCACCGCCACCGGAGGCCTTGATGATGACCGGATAACCGATCTCACGGGCGATCTTGGTGTTGGTGACGATGTCTTCGCCCAGCGGGCCGCCCGAACCGGGCACGCACGGCACGCCGGCAGCCTTCATCGCGCGGATGGCTTCCACCTTGTCGCCCATCAGGCGAATGGTTTCCGCACGCGGGCCGATGAAGATGAAACCGGACTGCTCAACGCGCTCGGCGAAGTCGGCGTTCTCGGAGAGGAAGCCGTAACCCGGGTGGATGGCCTGGGCGTCGGTGACCTCGGCCGCGGCGATCAGTGCCGGGATGTTGAGGTAGCTTTCCGACGACGGTGCCGGGCCAATACAGACCGATTCGTCGGCCATGGCCACGTGCTTGAGATTGCGGTCAACGGTGGAATGCACCGCGACCGTGCGGATGCCGAGGCTGTGGCACGCGCGCAGGATGCGCAGCGCGATTTCACCTCGGTTGGCGATGACGACTTTATCCAGCATGGCCGGCGCCTCAGGCAATCACGAACAGCGGCTGGTCGAATTCAACCGGGCTGCCGTTCTCGCCGAGGATGGCCACCACGGTGCCGGACACTTCGGCCTCGATCGGGTTGAACATCTTCATCGCTTCGATGATGGCCAGGGTCTCACCGGCCTTGACGGTCTGGCCAACGCTGACGAAGGCCGGCTTGTCCGGCGAGGACGACGAATAGAAGGTGCCGACCATAGGCGCGCGCTGCACGTGGCCTTCCGGCAGGGCATTGCCCGGCTTGGCGGTGCCGCCGGTGGAGGCTTCGGTCGGGCCGCTCATCGGCATGGCGGGCGCAGCGGCAGCTGCCGGAGCGGCGGCATAGACCGGTGCCGGCGCAGCGACGAAACCGCCGACCGGGTTGCGCGACAGGCGTACGGATTCTTCGCCTTCCTTGATCTCGATTTCAGCCAGGTTCGACTCTTCCAGCAGGTCGATGAGCTTCTTGATTTTGCGCAGATCCATGAGGGCCTCTTTGGTTGCAGTAAGTCAGTAAGGAGAAGGCGCGGTGCGCCCGGGTCAAAGTTCGTAGAAATCGCGCAGCTGCCGGTTTCGGTCCTGCGCGTGGGTGGTAAGACAGTGCATCTTCGCGCCATTGCGCGAGGTGCCATCGGCGTTGAAGGCGTAGACCGCGTCGCAGTCCTTGTCGCGCAGCTGGATCCAGGCGCGTTGTGCCTCAATCAATTGCTGCTCGGCAGCGCCGCAATGCGTGCAGCTGCCATCGGCGGCCTGCTGCTGTAGTTGGCGGCGGGCGAGCTTGTAAGTGGTGTTCAAGACCGTATCAGCGTCGGTGGCGCGATCGGAGGCGCACAGGTCGCTCTCCATCGTGCTGGTGACGTTCGCGCAGTCGATGCCTTCGGCGGCGCGATCCAGGTGCTGCGCATGCGCAGCCGCCAGCGGCAGGCACACCACGGCCATACCCGTCAGCAACCGCGGCAGCGTGTTCACGCAGCCGCTCCCACGCGCGCCAGTGCAGCGTCCATCGCATAGCGGTAGCTGTCGGCGCCGAAGCCACAGATCACGCCCACCGCCTTGTCGCTCAGATAGCTGTGCTGGCGGAACGGCTCGCGCGCATGCGGGTTGGACAGGTGGATCTCGATGAACGGAATCGCCACCCCGGCCAGCGCATCGCGCAGGGCCACCGAGGTATGGGTGAAGGCGGCGGGGTTGATCAGGATGAAAGCGGTTCCATCGGCACGCGCAGCCTGCACCCGGTCCACCAGCACATGCTCGGCGTTGGACTGCAGGTGTTCGCTCTGGTGCCCCTGCGCCTGTGCCTGTGCAGCGAGCGCAGCGTCGATCTGGGCCAAGGTGGTGTGGCCGTAGACGTCGGGCTCGCGGGTGCCCAGCAGGTTGAGGTTGGGGCCGTGAAGGACCAGCAGTTTTGCCATGTGCCAAGGGTCGGCGGGGAAGGGCGGCAGTGTGAGGGAAGCGGGGAATGCTGTCCAGTTCGGCGAAATTAGCAGTGTTTTAATCGTTTGTTTGAAATTTGGGGCTGTGCCGGGGCAGCCTGCGGTGCGGTGCTTCACGGCTATCTTGGTAAACCATGGTGACACCCGCAGCAGCCTGGCCAAGAGTAGTCCGCCTGCGCGATGCGCGGAACTTGCGGGGAAATGAGCGAAGTTGGGCTTTCCCCAAGACCCGCGACGACAAGAGCCCCTCTCCCGCCCGCGGGAGAGGGGTTGGGGTGAGGGCAGATCGAAGCAGCTATCTTTGAATTGCGATAAACCACCCGCACCTGGCTTCAAACAATGAAGCCAAAGCCAAAGCCAAAGCCAAAGCCAAAGCTCCCCTCATCCGCCCCTTCGGGGCACCTCGCTCCGCGCCCCGGCCCCGCGTAGCACGCGGGGCGTACGAACAGTCACGTGCCTACGCCCCGTAAATGCCTGTTCTTAACGCCGCCAGCGGGAGAAGGGCGGCAAGGACCCGTGCCGCATTTTTGCTCGGCGCCCAGCCACCGACTGCCAGTAATCGCCGGTTAATAGACGACCGGTCTATTCGGAGTAAGCTCCACCCCATGAACCTCTCCCCAAAAGCTCAGGCCACCCGCCAGCACATCCTGGACACCGGTTATCGGCTGGTCTTGCAGAAGGGCTTTGCTGCCCTCGGCCTGCAGGAAATCCTCAAGGCCTGCGCCGTGCCCAAGGGCTCGTTCTATCACTACTTCGCGTCAAAGGAAGTGTTCGGCTGCGAGCTGTTGCAACAGTACGTAGACGGCTACGGGTGCAAGCTCGAGCAGCTGCTGGCCGAACCCGGCAACGGTCGCGAACGGTTGATGCGCTATTGGGATGCCTGGGCGCGTGACCCGGCTGATCCGGCGCAGGGTTGGGCCGAGGAATGCCTGGTGGTGAAGCTGGCCGCCGAGGTGTCCGACCTTTCCGAGGACATGCGCCGCGTGCTCGACCAGGGCGTGCAGCGTTTGCTGCAACGCATCGCCGCACTGGTCGAAGAAGGCCGCGCCGACGGCTCGCTGCCGAACGGCAAGCCCGCACTGGATGTCGCCCGCGTGCTGTACCAGATGTGGTTGGGTGCGGCGCTGCTGTCCAAGCTCAGCCAAGACCGCCTGCCACTCCAACAGGCACGCGAAGCCACTGAACACCTGTTGTTGTGCGGCAACAACGTCGCACTTCCCACCTTCACCAATTGAAGGCACTGCCATGAATGTTCTGTTCGTACTGACCTCGCACGACCAGCTCGGCGACACCGGGCACAAGACCGGCTTCTGGCTGGAGGAATTCGCCGCCCCGTACTACGTGTTCAAGGATGCCGGCGCCACCATCACCCTCGCATCGCCGGCCGGCGGCCAACCGCCGCTGGACCCGCGCAGCGATGAGCCCGATGCACAGACTCCCGCCACCGACCGCTTCCGCAGCGACCGTGACGCCCAGCAGCAGCTGGCCACCACGCTGCCGCTGAAGCAGATCGACGCCAGCAAGTACGACGCGGTGTTCTACCCCGGCGGCCACGGCCCGCTGTGGGATCTGGCCCGCGATGCCGATTCCATCGCCCTGATCGAAACCTTCGACCGCGCCAACAAGCCGCTCGGCCTGGTCTGCCACGCCCCCGGCGCGCTGATCGCCGCGCGCGCCGCCGACGGCAAGCCGCTGGTTGCCGGCCGCAAGGTCACCGGTTTCTCCAACAGCGAAGAAGACGCCGTCGGCCTGAGCGCCGTGGTGCCGTTCCTGATCGAGGACGAGTTCACCCGCCTCGGCGGCGACTACAGTAAGGGGCCGGATTGGGCGCCTTACGTGCTCAGCGACGGCCACCTCGTCACCGGCCAGAACCCGGCCAGCTCCGAAGCCGTGGCCAAGGCGCTGCTCGCACAACTGGCCTGAGCCCGATGACCCCGTAGCCCGGGTAAGCGAAGCGCACCCGGGAAACAAGCGATCAACAACGCTCCCGCATTTGCATCCGACAGACGCACCTCTACCTAGGAATCGCCAATGAATATCTTCTACAAAACCCGCGCCACCGCCACCGGTGGCCGCGCCGGCCGCACCGCACTGGACGACGGCAGCCTCGCACTTGATCTGGCCCTGCCGGGTTCCAACAAGGCCGGCGCCAACCCCGAGCAGCTGTTCGCCCTCGGCTACGCCGCCTGCTTCGACAACGCCTTGCCGGTCGCTGTCAAGCAGCTGCAGTTGCAGCCCGCCGGCACCGCCACCTCGGTGGAAGTGGGCATCGGCCAGACGGCCGAAGGCGGCTACGCACTGGACATCGACCTGCACGTTGAAGTGAAGGGCCTGGAACAAGCCGACGCCCAGCGACTGGTCGAAGCCGCGCACAAGATCTGCCCGTACTCGAACGCCACGCGCGGCAATGTGGATGTTCGCCTGCACGTAACCGCCGCCTGATTCGAGATCAAAAGCCAAGTCAAAAACCGGGGTCAGAGTGGGGGTTTTGGGGGGCACCCCCCCCAGGGCCCCGGGGTTGGGCCCCCCAAAAATGGGGACGCCCTCCCCGGGCCCGCCGCCCCCCCACCCGGGGGAG
>NZ_JBRREC010000044.1:0-35422 GCF_056760015.1 Stenotrophomonas sp. STEN029
GCTCCTGCAGGTGCTGATGCGCCTCTGGAGGTGTGTAGGGCGGGGCCTGCTTGCTGGGAAAGCCTCTGCCGAGCATGGCTCGGCACTACAGTGCGACCATCCGGCACTCACTCGCCGCACCCCACAGTCGCGCAGCGCCATTGCACGCACCACGCGCGACAACCCCAAAGAGAAACTCAAAGAGACTGCAAATAAAAACTCACAGACACAAAAAAGCCCCGATGAAGGGGCTTTTTTGAAACTGGCGGAGTGAGAGGGATTCGAACCCTCGATAGAGCTTTTAACCCTATACTCCCTTAGCAGGGGAGCCCCTTCAGCCACTCGGGCATCACTCCGTTTCTCTTGCCCCGCTGCGTGTATTCCTAAGCGGGGCGCGAAGAATAACGTTAAACGAGGTGAAAGGTAAACCCCTTATTCGGAAGTTTCTTCACTTCCGGGAGTCGCGGGCTCATCGCCACGCTGGATACGCTGAAAAATCTCCTCGCGATGGACAGCAACGTCCTTCGGCGCGGTGATACCGATACGTACCTGGTTGCCCTTGACGCCGAGCACGGTCACGCTGACCGAGTCGCCGATCATCAAGGTTTCGCCTACTCGGCGAGTCAGGATCAACATTGTGTAAATCTCCATGGAACCGGTGGGTTTCCCACCGGCATTGGCGCGCTTCGAGCTATGCGCCCCACGACAAAGGGGAAAAGACTCCCAATGTTACCGTCAGGGCGCGAACAGCTTCAAGGTGCGTGACTTGTCACATTCAGGCCAGATGCGGCTTGACCCACGCCAGCACGCCCTCAAGGGCCGCTACCAGCTTGGGACCATCCTCACCGCCACCCTGGGCCATGTCCGGACGACCACCGCCCTTGCCGCCGATCTGGGCCGCAACGTGGGCCAGTAGTTCGCCCGCCTTGACCTTGCCCAGCGCAGCGCCATTCACGCCCGCCACAAGGGCGGCCTTGCCGTCCTGCACACCGGCCAGCACGATGATGGCGTCGCCCAGCTGCTGCTTCAGGCGATCCATCGCGTCGCGCAGCGCCTTGGCATCAAAACCTTCCAGACGCACCGCCAGCACCTTCACGCCGGCCACATCGACCGCCGAGCCGCCGAGATCGGCAGTGGCACCAGAGGCAACCTTGGCCTTGAGGGCTTCCAGTTCGCGCTCCAGCTTCTTCTGGCGCTCACCCAACTGGCGGATCTTGTCGACCACGTCGCCAGCACTGCCGCCGAGCAGCTGCGCAGCTTCGTGCAGGCGCGCCTCCTCGTCAGCCACATAGTCCAGCGCACCCTGCCCGGTCACCGCCTCGATACGACGCACGCCCGAGGACACACCGCCCTCGGAGGTGATCTTGAACAGGCCGATATCGCCGGTCCGCGAAACGTGGGTGCCGCCGCACAGCTCGGTGGAGTACTCGCCCATCTTCAGCACGCGCACGTTCTCGCCGTACTTCTCGCCGAACAGTGCCATCGCACCGAAATCCAGCGCTTCCTGCATGCCCATGTTGTGCACTTCGGCAGCATTGTTGGCACGTACCTGCTCGTTGACCTTGCGCTCGATGACCGCAAGCTCTTCGGCAGTGATCGGCTGGAAGTGCGAGAAGTCGAAACGCAGGCGATCCGGCGCCACCAGCGAGCCCTTCTGCTGCACGTGGGTGCCCAGCACTTCGCGCAGGGCGGCGTGCAACAGGTGTGTAGCCGAGTGATTGAGGATGGTGGCGCTGCGACGCGCGGCATCAACCGCACCAGCCAGCACATCGCCGACCCTCAGCGTGCCCTGCTCCAGTTTGCCGACATGGCCGTGGAACTGCCCGGCGAACTTCTGCGTGTCGCCCACCGCCAGCTTGATACCGTTGGCCAACAGCACACCGGTATCACCGACCTGGCCACCGGACTCGGCGTAGAACGGGGTCTGCGCGGTGAACACGATGACCTCATCGCCCGCCTGCACGGCATCGACCGAACGACCATCCTTGATCAGCGCGACAACCTTCAGGCCATCGGCCTGCAGGCGGTCGTAGCCGAGGAACACCGTCGGGCTGAGGCTGGCAACGAGTTCGGCGGAAAGCGTCACGCCACCGCCGAACTTGCCAGCCGCACGCGCGGTTTCGCGCTGATGCTCCATCGAGGCATCAAAGCCGGCCATATCCACCGTCATGCCGCGTTCGCGGGCGATGTCCGCGGTCAGGTCGACCGGGAAGCCGTAGGTGTCATACAGACGGAACGCATCGACGCCCGGAATGACACCGTCGCTGACCTTGGCAGCAACGTCGTCGAAGATCTTCATGCCCGAATCGAGTGTTTCAGCGAAACGCTCTTCTTCGGCCAGCAGTGCGCGCACGACGGTGTCGACCTGCGCGGGCAGTTCCGGGTAGGCCTCGCCCATCTGCTCGATCAGGGTCGGCACAAGCTTGTTGAAGAACGGCTGGCGCACGCCCAGCATCCAGCCATGGCGCAGGGCGCGGCGGATGATGCGGCGCAGGACATAGCCACGGCCTTCATTGGATGGCAGCACGCCATCGACGATCAGGAAGGAACAGGCGCGGATGTGATCGGCGATCACCCGCAGCGACTTGTTCTCCAGGTCGGCCATGCCGGTCAGCTCGGACGCCTTGCGGATCAGCGCCTGGAACAGGTCGATCTCGTAGTTGGTGTGCACGTGCTGCAGGATCGCCGCCAGGCGCTCCAGGCCCATACCGGTGTCCACGCACGGTGCCGGCAGCGGCTGCAGCGAGCCGTCTGGCTGGCGGTCGAACTGCATGAACACCAGGTTCCAGATTTCGATGAAGCGGTCGCCATCTTCATCCGGCGAGCCCGGCGGGCCACCTGCGATGTGGTCGCCGTGGTCATAGAAGATCTCGGTGCAGGGACCGCAGGGACCGGTATCGGCCATCTGCCAGAAGTTGTCCGACGCGAACGGCGCACCCTTGTTGTCACCGATGCGCACGATGCGCGATTCCGGGATGCCGATCATGTCGCGCCACAGCGCGTAGGCCTCGTCATCGGTCTGGTAAACGGTGACCAGCAGGCGATCGGCCGGCAGCTTCCAGACCTGGGTCAGCAGCTCCCATGCCCAGGCAATCGCGTCCTTTTTGAAGTAATCGCCGAACGACCAGTTGCCCAGCATTTCGAAGAAGGTGTGGTGGCGCGCGGTGTACCCGACCTGGTCCAGATCGTTGTGTTTGCCTCCGGCACGCAGGCAGCGCTGGACGTCGGCCGCGCGCACATAGCTGCGCTTTTCCGCACCAAGGAACACGTCCTTGAACTGGACCATGCCGGAGTTGGTGAACAGCAGGGTCGGGTCATTGCCCGGCACCAAGGGTGCCGACGGCACGATGGTGTGGCCCTTGCCCTTGAAGAATTCGAGGAAGTCAGCGCGGATCTGGGAGGTCGTAAATTTGGCAGGTGTATTCATGGGGACTGGCGGTAAGCTGGCAAACGGGTCCCGGCAGCCTGTGCAGGCGCGGGAATTCGGGACAACCGAAACCCTGAAAGGGTATCAGGCCCAGCCCGCCCAGTCCTCATCAGTCCTCGGGATCGTAGCGACTGGCCTGACGGATGCAGTTGCCATCAAACCCGCGCCGGGCCAACAGATCCGCGGCTTTGCGCCGCTGCGCCAGATCCTCTGGCCCATTGGCACCAAAACGGCGGCATACCAAGTCGCGGGCGTTTTCAGTCCAATCGCCCTCAAACGACGCCATCGCGGCCTCGATCTGCTCGCTGTCCAATCCATGGGTGCCCAGCTCCGCGCGGATATGCAGCGGCCCATAGCCGCTACCTGCGCGGTTGCGGACCAGCGACTGGGCAAAACGGGTGTCGTCCTGCCAGCCATCCTCGGCCAGCTTGGCCACCGCCGCATCCACCGCTTCCGGGTCCACGCCGCGTGACTTGAGCTTGCGACCGAGCTCCTTGCGCGAGTGCTCGCGCCTGACCAGCAGGCCGAGTGCACGTTGCAGCGGCGTCTGCTGGCGACCTCGCTTGGTTTTGCCCTCGGGCTGATCATCCATCTCGGTCATCACGCCATCACACTCGTTTCAGCCCGGCACGTTCCAGCCCGACTTGATTCCGGCGAGCCTGATTCTGCCAAGCCCAGCCAGAGGCAATACCCAACCCCGCACCATCCCTGTCGCGGGGTCTTCATGGACAAAATGCCGCAGGAGCGGACGACGTCACTGACGATGCGCCGCCCGCCCCCGCGGGAAAATCACTCCTCGCCGTCCTCGTCGTCGCCTTCTTCGCGCGCCGCTTCGGTGGGTTGGAACTTCTCGCGCAGCTCGGCCTCGAGGCGGGCTGCAACCTGCGGGTTGTCACGCAGATAGCCGCGGGCGTTGTCCTTGCCCTGGCCGATGCGCTCTTCGCCGTAGCTGTACCAGGCACCGGCCTTGTCGACCAGCTTGGCATCCACGCCCATGTCGATCAGCTCGCCTTCGCGGGAGATGCCCTCGCCATAGAGGATTTCGGTGATGACCTGCTTGAACGGAGGCGCCAACTTGTTCTTGACGACCTTGATCTTGGTCTGGTTGCCGATGATCTCGTCGCCCTTCTTGATCGCACCGATACGGCGGATGTCCAGGCGCACCGAGGCGTAGAACTTCAGCGCGTTGCCACCGGTGGTGGTTTCCGGGCTCTGGCCCGGCATCATCACGCCGATCTTCATGCGCAACTGGTTGATGAAGATGACCAGCGTATTGGAGCGCTTGATGTTGCCGGTCAGCTTGCGCAGCGCCTGGCTCATCAGGCGGGCCTGCAGGCCCGGCAGCTGATCGCCCATTTCGCCTTCGATTTCAGCACGCGGGGTCAGCGCAGCGACCGAATCGACCACCACGATGTCGACCGAGCCCGAACGCACCAGCATGTCGGCGATTTCCAGCGCCTGCTCGCCGGTGTCCGGCTGCGACAGCAACAGGTCGTCGACATTGACGCCCAGCTTGGCGGCGTAGATCGGATCCAGTGCGTGCTCGGCGTCGATGAAGGCAGCGGTGCCGCCCAGCTTCTGGCATTCGGCAATGGCCTGCAGGGTCAAGGTGGTCTTGCCGGAGGATTCCGGGCCGTAGATCTCGACCACGCGGCCCTTGGGCAGGCCACCGATGCCCAGCGCGATGTCCAGCATCAACGAGCCCGTGGGGATGATCTCGACGGGCTCGACAACGCGGTCGCCCATACGCATCACCGAGCCTTTGCCGAACTGCTTTTCGATCTGACTCAGTGCGGCGGTAAGTGCGCGCTTCTTGTTCTCGTCCATCGTGTTCGTCCTCGGGGTTGATTTCGTTGATTTCGTCATGGGGTCCACTGTAGGGGTGTCGTATCGCACAGGCTGAGACTGCAACCGAGACGACAAAATTATTTGGCCGACAAGGATACCGACAGCAGCCCAAACACCCGCCCTACGTAAGGAAAACAGTCAGTTGCGGCTGCGAAATGCGCAGATTCGGTTTCCGCAGGACTCAAGTCCGCGAGCATCGAACCCGCAGATTTCAGCGGTTTGGCCTCAGCAGGCCGCAATACAGCCCCTCGATGGAGAAATCCTGGTCGGGCAGGACTTCGATCGGCGCGTAGTCGGGGTTGCGCGGCAACAGGCGGATCCGGTCCTTGGCGATCTTCAGCAGCTTGACCGTGATTTCGTCGTCGATACGCGCTACCACGATCTGCCCCGACGTGGCGTCGCGGGTGCGGTGCACGCCGATCAGGTCACCATTGAAAATGCCTTCGTCGATCATCGAGTCGCCCTGCACTTTCAGCAGGTAATCCGGCGCCGGCGAGAAGAACACCTTGTCCAGCACCACGTAATCGTCCGAACCGATGTCGGCACCGATCGGCAGGCCAGCAGCCACCCGGCCGAGGATCGGCAGGCGCAGCACATCGTCATTGGCGGCCTGCGCAGGCGCATGCGACTCGGCTTCGCCCTCGCCTTCCTGGCGCACCAGGCGGATGCCGCGCGCACGGCCGGGAACGCGCTCGATGGCGCCGGCCGCTTCCAGGGCATCCAGGTGGTATTGGGCCGAGCGCACACCCTTGAAACCAAAGGCGCGGGCGATCTCGGTCTGCGATGGCGGCATGCCCTCGGCCTCGATGCGCTCAGCGATCAAGTCGAGGATGGCCTGCTGGGTGTCGGTGAGGTTCATTGTTAGTAGTATTACTACTAACAAAAGGATCTGCAAGCCCCTCGACGAAAATCAGTGGTGGCGACCGCTGCGCCAGATCGAGAACAGTATCCACACCCCGCAGATGCCCGCGCCCACGAAGCCGCACAGGCCCAGCGCCAGGAACCAGCGGCTGGAAAGCCCGCCTACGCTGTGCATCACGATCGACGAACCAATGATCAAGGCAGCGGTGATTACGCCAACCACCAGGCGGTTGGCGGCGCGGTTCACCTGGTCGCCGAAGCCCTGCAGCGCAGTGGTTTCCACGCGCAGCTTCAGCTGCCCGCGCCGCGCTGCCTGCACCAGCCGGCGCAGATCACGTGGCAACTCTCCTGCGAGATCCAACATCCCCAGCAAGCTGCGACGGCCACGCTTGAGCAGCGCCTTGGGCGCATAGCGCTGCAGCACCACCCGCTCCAGGAATGGGCGCGCCGCACTGGCCATGTCGAAGTCCGGATCCAGTTGCCGGCCCATGCCTTCCAGGGTCAGGAAGGCCTTGATCATCAGCGCCAGGTCGGCCGGCAAGGTCAGGCTGTAGCTGCGCAGCAACTGGGTGATGTCGCCAAGCATCAGGCCGATGCGCAGGTCCTTCAGCGGCACGCCGCGGTATTGATCGACGAATTGGCTGATGTCCTGTTGCAGGCGACCTTCGTCCACCTCCACGCCGCCGGCCCAGTCCAGCAGTACGTCGGCAACCACCTGCGGCTCCTGCTCGACCAGCCCGTGCAGCAGCTGCGCGACCTGGAAACGGCGCGTTTCGGACAGCGCACCGACCATGCCGAAGTCGATCACGCCGATACGGCCATCGCGCATGTAGAAAATATTGCCGGGATGCGGATCGGCGTGGAAGTAGCCGTCTTCCAGCACCATTTTCAGCACGATATCGGCGCCACGCCGGGCCAGCGCCGCACGGTCCAGACCGGCGTCGTCGACGGCCTCCAGCTTGCGGCCGGGAATGCCATCAACGAAGTCCTGCACGTTGAGACTCTCGCAGGTCCATTGCCAGTGCACGCCGGGAATCAGGATGTCATCGCGGCCATCGAAGTTGCGTGCGATGCGCTCGGAATTGCGGCATTCGGCGGCGAAATCCATCTCGCTGCGCAGCGACTGGGTGAACTGTTGCACCACTTCCGCCGGCCGATAGCGGCGCAGATCCGGCAGTCGCGCCTCGACGATCTCAGCCAACCGCGCCAGCAGCCGGAGGTCCGCTTCAACCACATCGCGGATGCCGGGCCTGCGCACTTTCAGTACCACTTCGCGGCCGTCGTGCAGACGTGCGCGATGCGCCTGCGCCAAGGAGGCGGCAGCCATCGGGGTTTCATCCAGGAAGGCGAACACCTGCGCTGGCGGCGCGCCCAGATCGGCCTCCAGCTGCTCGCGGATCGCGGCATAAGGCAGCGCGGGCACTGCGTTCTGCAGCTCGGACAGCTCGGCGATCCACTCCGGCGGCAACAGGTCCACGCGCGTGGCCAGTACCTGGCCAAGCTTGACGAAGGTCGGCCCCAGTTCCTGCATCGCACTGCGCACGCGCACCGGCGCGGTCATCCGCAGCATCTGCTGGCTGTCGTTCCAACGCACCAGCCGACCCGCGCGCTCCAGCACCGAGGCCAGCCCGGTCCGGCGCACCACGTCGCCGAAACCATAGCGGATCAGAACTGCGGCTATTTCCTGCAAGCGGCCCAGATCACGGACCGTGCCCAGTGTTTCCCACATCGCGACTCATCCCGGTTGCTGGCTGGGCCAGCATGTCATAGATGATCGTGGATGCCGCGCAATGCTGCATCCACGGTTTGCCTGCGTACCGCATCACGGTCGCCATCGAACTGGAACAGCTGCGCGCGCGCATAGCCGCCGCGGCGCTTCCAGCCGATCCAGACGCTGCCGACCGGCTTGTCCGGACTGCCGCCGCCGGGGCCCGCGATGCCGGTCACCGCCACCGCCACACCTGCGCCGGAATTGATCAGCGCGCCGGCCACCATTTCCAGCACGGTTTCGCGACTGACCGCACCAAACTGCTCCAAGGTCTGCGCGCGGACGCCGAGCAGGCGCTGCTTGGCTTCATAGCTGTAGACCACCATGCCGCAGTCGAAGAACGCCGAGGAGCCGGCGATATCGGTCATGCTCTTGGCGATCCAGCCGCCACTGCAGCTCTCCGCGGTCACCAGCTGCAGCGAGGCCTGCTGCAGGCGCTCGCCGAGTGCGGCGGCCAAGGCATTGAGATCGGCGTCGGTTGGATTGGACATTGCGGTAAAGGGGGCTGGGAGGAGAACCCTTACGTTTTACCGCAGATGACGCCCCGCGTGTCAGGGCACAGCCCAGCTGCGGGAGTTGTACGAGCGGCGTAAGCCGCGAAGCTGATGATGCTGAAGTGGCTGGCAGCTGTGCCATCTGATGACGCATCTGCTTCGCGGCTGACGCCGCTCCTACAAAACAAGACAGCCGGCATGGGGCCGGCTGTCTCTTCCCGCCCGAATCACCATTCGGGCAATTTTTCCGGCAACAGCGGGCGTATAACCGCACCATCTTCGCTTGCTGCCAGCTTCTCGGCTTCGGCAATCGGGATATCCACGTCGATCAGCCAGCCTTCTTCATCAGCCTGCTCATTGCGGATGACCTCCAACTGGTGCAGGCGTGCGCGCAGGCGGCCGGCACTTGGCGGCAGGCGGATCTGGCCGGTGACATGTTGCAGGCCCAGGCGCTTGCCCAATACCGATTGCAGCAGTTCCAGCCCGCGGCCATCACGCGCAGAAACCCATACCCGCTCGCGCCGTGACTCGTCCGGCACCCCATCCTGCGCGTCGTGGCGCACTTCGGCGCCTTCGATGCGATCGATCTTGTTGAACACCAGCAGCTGCGGCAGGTCACCCGCACCTACGGCTTCCAACACTTCGTCGACCTGGGCGATACGCTCCTCGCGCAGTGGGTCAGCGGCATCGACCAGATGCAGCAGGAAATCCGCCTCACGCGCTTCGGACAAGGTAGAGCGGAACGCCGCCACCAGGTCATGTGGCAGGTCGCGCACGAAACCGACGGTGTCAGCCAGCATCGCGTTGCCACCGGGCAAGGTGATGCGTCGCACAGTGGGGTCAAGCGTCGCAAACAGCAGGTCCGCGGCGTAGGCACCCGCGCCGGTCAGCGCGTTGAACAAGGTGGACTTGCCGGCATTGGTATAGCCAACCAGCGCGATGCGCGGCATTTCGCTGCGCACGCGGGCACGGCGCATCTGGGTGCGCTGCACCTCGACCTTCTCCAGCCGCTTCTGCAGCTGCTCCACCCGCTTCTGCAGCAGGCGGCGGTCGGTTTCCAGCTGGGTTTCACCCGGGCCACGCAGGCCGATGGAACCGCCGCGCTGGCGCTCAAGGTGGGTCCAGCCGCGGACCAGCCGCGTGGCGATATGCCGCAGCTGGGCAAGCTCCACCTGCAACTTGCCTTCATGGCTGTGCGCACGCTGGGCGAAGATGTCCAGGATCAGGCCGGTACGATCAATGACCCGGCGTTCCAGGTAGCGCTCAAGATTGCGCTCCTGCACCGGACTGAGTTGATGGTTGACCAGCACCAGATCGGCGCCAGTGGCATCGGCCGCAGCCTTCACCTCTTCCAGCTTGCCGCTGCCGATCAGCGTGGAGGGGTTCGGCCTGTCCATGCGCGCAGTGATGGTCGCGGCAACACTCGCCCCGGCCGAGCGCGCCAGATCGGTGAATTCCTCCAGTACATCTTCTTCCAGCCGGCCAACATGCGGCTGGATCAACAGCGCATGTTCGCCCTTTTTAGAGCGGTCAAACATGCGCCGCCACCTGCTTATTCGTTGTCGATATCGTCATCAGCTGCCTGACTTCCGTCGCCCGATTGCACGTAGCCGCCACCCGGCCCCACGCGCACATTGCGCGCGGGCACCACGGTGGAAATGGCGTGCTTGTAGACCATCTGGCTGACGGTATTGCGCAGGAGCACCACGAACTGGTCGAACGACTCGATCGTGCCCTGCAATTTGATGCCATTTACCAGGTAGACCGAAACCGGCACGCGCTCGCGGCGCAACGCATTCAGAAACGGATCCTGCAAAGACTGCCCCTTGGACATCGTCTACTCCTCGTTATTGTTTTTATGGACCGGACCGATGGCGGCATCCCCTGCCCGTCCGGAACCCTGATGGTACACCGCCGCGCGCTCGCTCAGCCCTGCAGAAAGCGGGAAACCGCGTTCTGCACACCAGACATGTCCCGAACCGGGTCGAACCAGCGGGTATCCAGCTCGCCGCGCAGCCAGGTGAGCTGACGCTTGGCCAGCTGGCGGGTGGCGAACACCCCCTTGTCGCGGAACTCGGCGGACGTGCCCAGCCCGTCCAGGTACTGCCAGGCCTGCCGGTAACCGACCGCACGTACCGCCGGCAGGTCCAAGGGTGCGGCCACCGCCGCCATCTGTGGCAAGGCCCGCAACGCCCGCACTTCCTCCAGGAAACCGCGCTCCAGCATCAGATCGAAGCGCCGCTCGATGCGCTGATGCAGTACTGCACGGTCGGCCGGAGCCAGCACCAGCTTCAGCACCCGCGCGGGCAGGCGCGCGATGCCTGGCAGGCCTTGCCAATAGCTGATCGGCTTGCCGGTCAGCCGGTACACCTCAAGCGCCCGCTGGATGCGTTGCGGATCGGTGGCATGGATGCGCGCGGCAGCGACCGGGTCGAGTTCGGCCAGCTGTGCGTGCAAGGCCGGCCAGCCGCAGACTTCAGCCTCGGCAGCAATAGTTGCGCGCATGGCCGGATCGGCTTCCGGCATCGGCGACAGCCCCTGCAGCAATGCACGGAAATACAGCCCGGTACCGCCAGCCAGGATCGGCAACTTGCCGCGCGCAACGATGTCACGCACGGCCTCGGTGGCGTCAGCGGAGAACTCGGCCGCCGAATAGGTCTGCCAGGGGTCGCGCAGGTCCAGCAGGTGATGGCGGATGCCATCCTGCTCGGCGGCGTCCGGCTTGGCCGCGCCAATGTCCAGGCCACGGTAGACCAGCGCCGAATCGACGCTGACGATCTCACCGCCATAGGCTTTGGCCAGCGCGATGGCCGCAGCGGTCTTGCCCGAGGCGGTCGGCCCCATCAGGGCGATGGCCAAGGGGCGTTGATCGACGCCCATCAATCCTCGTCCGGCCAGCGCGGCATGGCCGGCTTGACGGCGCGCGGCGCCGGCACCGCATCGAATGCAGCCAGCACCTTGAGCGCGTCAACCGTCGCGGCCACGTCGTGCACACGCACCATCATCGCCCCCTTCTGCACCGCCAGCAGATGCGCGGCCAGCGAACCGGCCATGCGCTCGGCAGCCACCGCCCGCCCGGTGACATCACCAATGCAGCGCTTGCGCGAGAAGCCCGCCAGCACCGGCGCGCCCAGATCGTTCAAGCGATCCTGTGCGGCCAGCAAGGCAAAGTTCTGCGCGGTGTCTTTGTTGAACCCGTAGCCCGGATCGATCAGCAGGCGCTTGCGTCCGATACCGGCCATTTCCGCGGAGAAAACACGCTCAGCCAGAAAGCGCTGCACATCACCGGCTATATCAACATAGGCTTGGGCGAGGCCTGCATCGTAAGGGCCGCCGACCGCATGCATCAGCACCACTGCCGCCTTGGATGCAGCCACCACCTCCAGCGCGCCAGGCTGCCGCAATGCCTGCACGTCATTGATCATGTGGGCACCTGCCGCCAGCGCGGCGCGCATCACTTCCGGCTTGAAGGTATCCACGCTCAGCGGCACGGCGACCCGTGTAAGCAAAGCCTCGATTACCGGCACCACGCGGTCGATTTCCTCCTGCACCGACACCGGGCTTGCACCCGGACGGGTGGATTCACCACCGATGTCCAGCAGATCCGCCCCCTGCTCGACCAGCGTCAAGGCATGCGCGACGGCTGCAGCGGTGTCTGCATGCTGGCCACCATCGGAAAACGAATCCGGGGTGACATTGACGATGCCCATCACCTGTGGCCGATCCAGCCGCAGCGTACGGTCGCCACATTCCAGGGTGGGGAAAACATCAAACATGGGCGCTCCGGTGGACTGCAACAGCGCCTAGTTTAAGCCACCGCAACGGCGCGCCAGCGAAGCCGGCGGCACACTCTCAACCAACAGAAGACAGCGCAATGCCGGCGATCAGTCCTTGTTGCGGGCGCGGATACGGCTGCCAATCAGGCTCAGGATCACGCCCAGCACCACGCCGATAAAGATACCGGCGAGGAAGTTGTTGGTCTTCACCCCGAAACCAACACCGGCCACGGTGGCGATGATCATCTCCGGCACGTTGGCCGAGGGCGCCTTTGGCGGCGGCGTGGAATCATTCATGGGACACAACCAGGGAAAATCAAAGTACCGCTATTCTCGCCCAGCACGACGGCTGGCGCATAAAAACGGGCCGGAAAACCGGCCCGTTCTGTTTGTATCGATGCTGCTGCCGGCTCAGTGCTGGCCGGCCGGGTCGGTGATCGGCGTCACCGGCTGCGGAGCGTCGCCACCCTTGCCGTCGTCGGCACGGTCGTTGTTGCCGCCCTTGTCCACCCAACCTGCTGGCGGCGACGGCTTGCGACCTTCCATGATCGCCTTGACCTGCTCGGCGTCGATGGTTTCCCAGTCCAGCAGCGCGGCAGTCATCGCTTCGACGATGTCGCGCTTTTCGTCCAGGATCCGGTACGCAACGTTGTACTGCTCGTCGAGGATGCGACGGATTTCCGCGTCCACCTTCTGCTGGGTGGCCTCGGAAATGGTCTTGCTGTGCATGCCATAGCCGCCTTCTTCATCGGCGTAGACCATGATGCCCAGCACATCGGACATGCCGTACTTGGTGACCATGCCCCGGGCCAGCTTGGTAGCGCGCTCGAAGTCGTTGGAGGCACCGGTCGACATCTCGCCGACGAAGATCTCTTCAGCAATGCGGCCGCCGAACAGGATCGCCAGCTCTTCCAGCATGCGCTCCTTGTACTTGCTGATGTGGTCGTGCTCAGGCAGCTGCCAGGTCAGGCCCAGCGCCCAACCGCGCGGCATGATGGTGACCTTGTGCACCGGGTCGGCCTTGGGCAGCGACATGGCGACGACGGCATGGCCAGACTCGTGATAAGCGGTATTACGACGCTCTTCCTCACGCATGACCATGCTGCGGCGCTCAGGACCCATGTAGATCTTGTCCTTGGCGTCCTCGAAGTCCTTCATGTCGACTTCCTGCTTGTTGCGACGAGCCGCAAACAGGGCGCCTTCATTGATCAGGTTGGCCAGATCGGCACCGGAGAAGCCCGGGGTACCGCGCGCCAGCACTTCCGGACGCACGTCGTCTGCGGCCGGCACCTTGCGCAGGTGCACGCGCAGGATCTGCTCGCGGCCCTTGATATCCGGCAGGCCAACCATGACCTGGCGGTCAAAACGGCCCGGACGCAACAGCGCCTTGTCCAGCACGTCCGGACGGTTGGTGGCAGCGATCACGATCACGCCTTCGCCACCTTCAAAACCGTCCATCTCGACCAGCATCTGGTTCAGGGTCTGCTCGCGCTCGTCGTGGCCACCGCCGGTGCCGGAGCCGCGGTGACGGCCAACGGCATCGATTTCGTCGATGAAGATGATGCACGGCGCATGCTTCTTGGCCTGCTCGAACATGTCGCGCACGCGGCTGGCGCCGACGCCGACGAACATCTCGACGAAGTCCGAACCGGAGATCGCGAAGAACGGGACCTTGGCCTCGCCGGCAATGGCGCGGGCCAGCAAGGTCTTGCCGGTACCCGGCGGACCAACCATCAGCACGCCGCGCGGGATCTTGCCGCCCAGCTTGGTGAACCTGGAGGGGTCACGCAGGAACTCGACCAGCTCGCCAACTTCTTCCTTGGCTTCGTCGCAGCCCGCAACGTCGGCAAAGGTGACCTTGATCTGGTCTTCGCCCTGCAGCTTGGCGCGGGATTTACCGAAGGACATCGCGCCCTTGGCACCGCCGCCACCGCCCTGCATCTGGCGCATCATGAAGATCCAGAAGCCGATCAGCAGCAGGATCGGCAGGAACTGCAGCACGATGCCCCAGAAACTCGGGCCAGCCGGTTCCTGACGGGCAACTTCAACGTTCTTGGAATACAGCTGGTCCAGCAGCTTCGGGTCGGCCGGTGCGTACAGCGCACCGTCGGAACCATCAGCGCGCTTGAAGCGCAGGTGGTTGGTGGTCAGCGTGGTCTTGTCGGTGTACTCGACCGACTTGATCCTGCCCGCATCCACTTCCTGCAGGAACTGCGTGTAATTGCGTGCATCGCCAGCGGCGGCTGCCCCACTGCGTGGAGCGAAGCTCTGGAACACCACCATCAGCACGACGGCGACAACCACCCATAAAAGGAGGTTCTTGGTCAGGTCGTTCATCCTCATCGGCTCCGGTGTCCCTCTAGATACTAATTACTGAAAAGTCGTATGGCTGAGCTTACTTTATCTGGGTGCGCTTGCCCTGCCCGAGGGCATAAACCTCAGGTGAACGCTTGCGCGAGGCATCCGGCTTGCGAATGGCGACTTTTTCATAACGACGGCGCAGTTCACGCACGTAGTCGTCAAAGCCAACGCCCTGGAACAACTTGATCAGGAACGCCCCACCCGGCTTGAGATGGTTGTCGGCAAAATCCATCGCCAACTCCGCCAAGTGCATCATCCGCGGCTGGTCAACCGCATCCATACCACTCTTATTGGGGGCCATATCCGACAGCACAAGGTCTACCGGCTGGTCGCCAACCATGGCTTCGAACTGCGATAGGACCGTTTCTTCCCTGAAGTCCCCGTGAAGGAACTCCACGCCAGCCAAGGGCGGCATCTCCAGGATATCCAGCGCCAAGACACGGCCGGTGTCGCCCATCTGCCTGCGCACCTGCTGCGACCAGCCACCCGGCGCGGCCCCCAGATCGACCACCACCATATGCGGCTTCAGCAGGCGGTCACGCTCCAGCAGCTCCTCCAGTTTGTAGGCCGCGCGCGAGCGCATGCCCTCCTTCTGGGCCTTTTTCACAAAGGGATCGGAGAAATGTTCTTTCAGCCAGCGCTGGCTACTTTTGCTACGGGAAGGCATTGGCAATGGGGCTCACAGGGGTGGTCATGATACCCTGAACCCCCTTGATTACCTGTAGTCCTGCATGTCCATCGTCCTGACCTCGGCCCAGAACCGATTCCTGCGCGGCATCGCGCACGACCTGAAAGCACTGCTGCAGATCGGTGGCAAAGGGGTCACCCCGGCCTTTTTGGCCGAACTGGACGAGGTGCTGGAGCGCCATGAACTGGTCAAGGTGAAGGTTGCCGCCGAAGACCGCGAAGCCCGTGACACCCTGATCGGCGAACTGATCCAGGCCAGCGGCGCCGCCCTGGTACAGCGCATCGGCCACGTTGCCGTGCTGTATCGCCCGGCCAAGGAAAAGCGCCAGATCGTGCTGCCGCGCGGCTGATCGCCGAGGAACACCCATGCAGTTCAGCCGCGAGCTCCCCGATTACATCTATTCCCTGCGCTCGGCCGATGGCCGCCATGCGCAGGTGAACGACCGCGCGCTGAGCCGCAGCTTCATCCTTGCACCGAACAGCTTGATTGAAGACTGGCCGGTTGCATCGGTGGCCGAGTTGCGCGCCGAAGATCTGGACGCCGCGCTGGAACTGAATCCGGCGCTGGTGATCCTTGGCACCGGCGACAAGCAGATTTTCCCGCCAGCGGCGATCATGGCCGCCTGCCTGACCCGCGGCATCGGCATCGAAGTGATGAACAACGCCTCGGCCGCACGCACGTACAACGTGCTAGCCGGCGAGAACCGCCGCGTGGTGATGGCCATCATCCTGGAAAGCACCCCGTAGCGCGCAGCCACGCTGCGCCGGCGCTTTTTTGTGGGAGCGGCGTAAGCCGCGAAGCTGACGATTGATCAGCCCGCAGACATGCCTGCAATCCCGACGACACCTGATTCGGCCCCTGCTGGCAAGGCCGAATGCCTCCCTGTAGTGCCGAGCCATGCTCGGCAAGGGCCTTACAGGCAATGCATCAGATGGCTCATCAGCTTCGCGGCTTACACCGCTCCCACAGTCCGGTGCGTGCTGGCGCATCACTGGGAAAGCCGCTGCCGAGCATGGCTCTGCACTACAGGTAAAGCCGCAGCGCCTGCCAAATTTCCTGCCACACCTGCAGATATCAAGAACCCGGTGACACCGGATCCTTCATCTTGCTCTCTAGCGGGCCAGCGGCTCACCTTTCAGCCAACACACCAGCAGCATCGACACCGCCACGCAAGCATGGAAGCCGGCGAACGCGACCGGACTGGTCGTGGGCGGAAACAACAGAAATCCTGCCGGCAACAGCACTGCCACCAGCGCGTATACCACCCAGCCCTGCCAGGCCAGGGGCCAGCTCCAACCCTGCCCATTGCTTGCAGCCTGGAACCAGTACCTCGGCTTCTGCACCTGCCCCCTCCTCAAACATGGATGCCATCACAGCACCGAAGCAATCCCGGCACCGCCCTCGACTATTGGGCCTGATACATCTGCTGCAGGTCCCGCCCGATGATCAGGACGGGACCGCAGACATCTAGCGGCTCGGCAGATAGACCAGCGGATCAACCGGCTTGCCGTTGTAGCGGATCTCGAAGTGCAGCATGTCGCGCGAGGTGCCGGTGCGACCCATCTCGGCAATCTGGTCACCGGCCTTCACGTTCTGCCCTTCGTTGACCAGACGCTTGCGGTTGTGGCCGTAGGCCGACAGCCACTGGTCGTTGTGCTTGATGATGATCAGCTCGCCATAACCGACCAGGCCTGCGCCGGAGTACACCACCACACCAGGACCCGCGGCACGTACCGCCTGGCCGCTGCTGCCTGCGATATCCACGCCCTGCTTGGTGGCTTCACCCGCGACAAAACGGCCCACCAGGGCACCCTCAGCAGGCCAGCGCCAGCCGATGCCGCTATTGACTGGCGTGGGTGCAACCACCGTTGGCTGCGTTACCGGACGGGTGGTGGTGGTCGTTGAACCCCCAGCAGCCGGTGGCCGGCTGGCCGTCGCCCCGCCCGGATACAGCCGCAGCGCCTGCCCCGGATAGATCGTGTATGGCTCGGACAGGCCGTTCCAGGCAGCAAGATCACGCGGGGTGATGTTGTTGATCCGGGCAATGCCGAACAAGGTGTCGCCACGACGCACGATGGCCGTCTGTCCTGGTTTAGGGACGGAGGTGCGCGGCGTGGTCGAGGCAGATGAACCCGAACTTCCGCCCGAGGGCTTCACCACCGTGGCAGTTCCGCACGCCGCCAACGAGACCACCGCCAGAACGGCCAGCGCCCTGCCCAAGCTCTTGCCCACCATCAATGCATTCATGCGAATTTAGCCCTCCAGACCAGCCACGCCACCAGGCCCACCACCAATGCGGTGGCAATCCAGCCCAATGGCTCAATCCAGCGCCGCAACCGCTCAGCCGCCTGTGCGCCGCCGAAGCGGATCACCGCCGCCAACAAATAAACCCGCTTGCCGCGCCCAACCAGCATGCTCAACACATACTGCGGCAACGGCACGCCGACGATACCCGAGGCCCATGTGAAGACCTTCATCGGGATGGGCATGAAGCCACCCAGCACCAGGAAGGTGAACACCGCCCATGGCGACTCCGCCATCTTGGCTTGCAGGGTAGCGATACCGCTTTCAATCGCCGGCAGCATGCCCATCGCCTCGAACAGCGGCTTGATCACCTCGAAGGCGTAGTGGCCCAGCGCATAACCCACCATCGCGCCGGCCATGGAACCAATCAGGCTCAGGGTCGCAAAGCGCCACCCCTTGCGCGGCTGTGCCACGCACATCGGCATCAGCATCACTTCCGGCATCACCGGGAAGATGATGGCCTCGATGAAACTGAGCACGGTCAAATAAGTGGGCGCACGTTCATTGGCAGCCCAAACCATGGCGCGGTCGTATAACGGCCCGAAAATCTTCATTCAGTGAGTAGTCCTGTTCTCAGTCCAGCATGCCCGGCAACAATGGCACGAAGCTCACCGGCGCCAGCTCTTCCTGGACAATGGTGCCATCGGCCTGCCGGGTCAGTTGCAACAGCACCTGTCCGCCCGGCCCGCCAACCGGTGCCACCAGGCGGCCGCCGACGGCCAACTGGTCGATCAAGGCATCCACCAGCGCCGGCGCAGCAGCCGTCACCACGATGGCATCGTACGGGCCGTGCTCTGGCCAACCGATACGGCCGTCGTCGTGCTTGGTGCGGATGTTCATGCCCAGATGCCGGAAGCGCTTGCGCGCCTGCCGCAGCAGGTCACCGATACGCTCGACAGTGAAAACCTCAAGGCCCAACGCGCCAAGAATGGCGGCCTGGTACCCCGAGCCGGTGCCGACTTCCAGCACCTTTTTCGGCGCGACCGCCAACACCACTTCGGTCATGCGCGCCACGACCCAGGGCTGGGAGATGGTCTGGCCATGGCCGATCGGCAGTGCGGTGTCCTCATAGGCGCGTGAGGCCAGCGCCTCATCAATGAACAGGTGCCGTGGCACCACGCGCACGGCGTTGAGCGTGGCCTCATCGGCAATGCCCACTTCGCGCAGGCGGTCGACCAGACGGTCGCGCACCCGCTGCGAGGTCATGCCGATACCCACGGCCTCCGGCTGCAGGCGCAGGCGCGGCGTCATTCAGGCTTCCCCAGGGTTTCGGTCAGCCCACCGACCCAGCTGGCGACCTTTTCCAGCGCCGAATAGCGGGTCAGGTCGACCTGGATCGGGGTGATCGAAATATGCCCGGTACGCACCGCGTGGAAGTCGGTGCCGGGACCGGCGTCCTGTTCACTGCCAGCCGGGCCGATCCAGTACACGGTATTGCCGCGCGGATCGTTCGCAGGAACACAGGCTTCGGCGCGATGGCGGTTGCCAAGCCGGGTAACCTCGAAGCCTCGGATCTGATCCCAAGGCAGGTCCGGCACGTTGACGTTGAGGATGGTGTCGGCCGGCAATGGATCGGCGATCAGCCGCGACACTATCTCCACCGCAGCGCGTGCGGCAGTAACGAAGTTCTTGGCTTCGTGCTTGTGGGTGACCAGCGATACCGCAACCGAGGGCAGGCCGAGGTGGCGCCCTTCCATCGCCGCCGACACCGTGCCCGAATAGATCACGTCATCGCCGAGGTTGGCAGCATTGTTGATGCCTGACACCACGATGTCCGGCTCGAATTCGAGCATGCCGGTCAGTGCCAGATGCACGCAGTCGGTCGGCGTACCCGCCACCGCGCAGGTGTAGTGGTCAATGCGGCGCAGACGCACCGGTTGATCCAGCGTGAGTGAGTTGGATGCACCGGAGCGATCACGGTCCGGCGCCACCACGGTGACTTCGTGTCCGGCGTTGCGAAGCTCCTCGGCCAACATCTTGATGCCGGGGGCGTCCACACCATCGTCATTTGATACAAGTACGCGCATTAAAGGCCTGGGTTACTGGATCAACACGCGACGCTCCCACTCAGCGCCGCAATCGCCGGAACCTCCGGTTAGTACATCACCGTGACGGACCGACCTGAGCGACCATGATACCGGAATGCACCGCGGCACTTTCCACCCACCCGGGGCTTGCCTGCGATCGTGCGCACGTTACGCTGTAGGAATGTCGTACCCAGATGAAGAAGATGACGCTGCCCTGTTCCGCTCGGCCATTGGCGAAATGACGCCGATGCGCCCGGTGGAAGCACCGGCTACCGGCAAGCCACGGCCCAAGCCGCGCGCACGCATGGCAGAACAGGATGAATCCCAGGCCCTGGGCGAATTTGCGCGCCTGCTGCGTTCCAGCAAGCCGCTGGAAGCCGGCGACAACGCCAGCTACCGGCGCGACAACCTGCCACCTCAGATGTTCCAGCGGCTCAAGCGTGGCCAGTATTCGGTACAGGACGAACTGGACCTGCATGGCGCCACCGCCGCCCAGGCCGAAAACCTGCTGCGCCAGTTCCTGCTGGAGGCACGCGCACATGAACACGGCTGCGTGCGCATCATCCACGGCAAAGGCCTGCAGTCGGATGGCGGTGCGCCGGTGCTGAAGAACCTGGTCGACCGCATGCTGCGCCAGCGCAATGATGTGCTGGCGTTCCATTCCGCGCCGCCGACCCAGGGCGGCACCGGTGCGGTTCTGGTATTGCTGGCCAATCGCTGAGCGATCCGCTCGGCCAGCCGATTCGCATGGACGGCGCGGCACCGCAGTCTCTGTAGCCCGGGTAAGCGCAGCGCACCCGGGGCTGTTCGCGACGCATGAGGCATATTGAAGTACCACTGGATCCTGCTTCCCGGGTGCGCTGCGCTTACCCGGGCTACGATCTGACCAGCCGTACTCAGTCAGCGGCGCTCTCTTCGCTCGATGCCTCGGCTTCGGCTGCCGGACTCCCCGCAATCTCATTGCGACTGGCGTCGGTCACTTCACCCAGTTCATGCAGCACCGCGGTGGCGTAGCAGCCCGGTGGCAATGCGAACGACACCTCCAGCACGTCATCGGCCAACCACTGGTGCTGCATCAACATGGGCTTGAGGCGCAACGAACGGCGCTCCTGCTTGAGCCCAGCCTGCTCCAACCCGGTACGCAGCGCCAAGGCCTGCTCATCGCCCAGGGCCTGATCTTCCAATGCCCGTGCGGCATCGGTCGCGCGCAGCTCACCAACGCCCCACAACGGCGCGCTGGGGTGGATATCGAAACGCGCCAGGCGCTCGGCCAGCACCTCGCTCATCGGCTCCGGGCCAAACACCGAACGGCTGCCGTCCAGCATCCACACCTCGCCTTCCAGCGCCGTGTCCCAGTTGCCCTGTTCCACGCGCGCGGCCAGCACGCGGTTGAACAATGCAGAGCGCGCGGCGGACAGCAGCATCGAACGCTGGTCCTTGCGCACCCGGCGGCCAGCAAACATCTGCAGCGCCGCCGGCACATTGCCGCCATCGCGGCCAAAGCGCTGTTCGCCAAACCAGTTTGGCAGGCCGCGTGCAGCGACAATCTGCAGGCGCTCCTCGATGGCCGCCTTGTCACCTTGCACACCACGCAGCACCAGCTTGAAGCGGTTGCCCGCCAATGCGCCACGCTGCAGCTTGCGGTTGTGCCAGGTCGACGCCAGCACATGCAGCTCGTCCGACTCCAGCAGCGCCAGATCCGGCGCCACGCGCTTGGGCAGGTGCACGCTGAAGCGCTGCGTGGTCACCGCATGCCGATCTTTCTGCCCGGCATAGCTGACGCCCATTTCCGGCACGCCCGCCCACTGCGCCAACTGTTTGGCAATCGCCACGGTATTGGCGCCACGCTTGCGGATGTCCAGCAGCAGGTGCTCACCCTCACCCGTCGCCTCGAACGCAGGGATTTCATCAACCTGGAAATCTTCCGGCATGCTGCGGATGGCCGCAGTCAGTACCGGCTCACCAAAGGCCTGCGGCAGCGCGATCATGCAGCCACCAGCAAGGCCACGGCCTGCGCGGCGATACCTTCTTCGCGGCCGGTGAAGCCCAGTTTCTCACTGGTGGTGGCCTTGATGCTGACCCGATCCAGATCGATCGCCAACAGCTGCGCAACCGTCTCACGCATCGCCAGTGCATGCGGGCCCACCTTGGGCCGCTCGCAGATCACGGTGATGTCGACATTGCCGACCTGCCAGCCACGCTCGCGCAGCAGTTCATTGCAATGACTGACGAAGCGGCTGCTGTCCGCACCTTTCCAGCGATCGTCGGACGGCGGGAAGTGCACGCCGATGTCACCCAGCGCCAGCGCACCGAGCATTGCGTCACACAGCGCATGCAGGGCGACATCGCCATCACTGTGCGCGAGCACGCCGCGGCTGTGCGGCACGCGCACGCCGGCCAGCATGATGTGGTCGCCCTCACCAAAGGCATGCACGTCATAGCCTTGGCCGATACGGATGGGAGGGAAGGAAACAGAAGAGTTCATGGCAGTACTTCTTGGCAGAGCCGGCGCCAACGCGCCGGCAAGGGATCAGCTGCCGCGCCGCGACAGCTCGAATTCGAAACGGGCCAGATCGGCCGGGGTGGTGACCTTGAAATTGCTCTCGGCGCCTTCAACCAGCAACGGGCGCACGCCTTGGCGCTCCATCGCCATCGCCTCGTCGGTGACATCGACACCTGCTGCAGCCGCATCGAGCAGCGCGCGCGTGAGTTGATGGCGGCGGAACAACTGCGGGGTCAGCGCGCGCCACAGGCGCTCACGCGGCTCGGTGCCGTCAATGCCACCATCATCGCCAGCACGCTTGAGCGTGTCGCGCACCGGCGCGGCGAGAATGCCACCGACCGGATCAGCACGCCCCACTTCCAGCAAACGGCTCAGATCGGTCGCCGCCAGATTTGGCCGCGCGGCGTCGTGGACCAGCACGAAGTCATCGGTACGCACGCTCTCCGGCAGCGCCTGCAGGCCTGCCAATACCGACGCCGCGCGGGTCTCTCCTCCCACGCAGGTCAGCACCGGCTTGTCAGCAAACGAAGTCCAACCCGGCCAATCGGCATCGTTCTCGGCAATGGCCACCATCACCCCGGCCACGCCGGGATGGGCAAGCAGGGACTGCAGGGTGTGCGCGAGCAGCGGCTCACCGTCGGCCAACAGGTACTGCTTGGGCACCGGACCACCAAAACGCGCGCCGCGCCCAGCCGCGGGAACCACCGCCCAGGTCTGCAGGATCACGGGATGTTCTCCGATGGCGACTGCTGGTTGCCTTGCCCGGCCGACGGTTCCGTCGCCGCGGCAGGCGCAGGCACCACGGGCGCAGCCACCGGGGCGTCCTCGACGACCCGGTAGAACTTCTCACCCGGCTTGATCATGCCCAGTTCGCTGCGCGCACGCTCCTCGATGGCAGCCTCGCCATCCTTGAGGTCCTGGACTTCCGCCGCCAGGGAATCATTGCGCTGCTGCAGACCGTCGTTGTCACGCTTCTGGTTGGCCACCTGCGCCTCGAGCATCATCACTTCGCCCGAGTTGCCTTGGCCAAACCAGAAGCGGTACTGCAGCAATCCCAGCAGTACCGCCAGCACCAGCAGCAGCCAGCGCCAATTACGCATGACGATCAGCGCTTGAGCGAGACAAACGCGTCACGGCCGGCATAACGCGCGCCGCTGCCGAGGGCTTCCTCGATGCGCAGCAGCTGGTTGTACTTGGCCACGCGATCGCTGCGGCACAGCGAGCCGGTCTTGATCTGGGTGGCAGTGGTGGCCACGGCGATGTCGGCGATGGTGGTGTCTTCGGTTTCGCCAGAGCGGTGCGAGACGATGGCCGCATAACCGGCCTTGTCGGCCATGGCGATGGCTTCCAGGGTCTCGGTCAGGGTGCCGATCTGATTGACCTTGATCAGGATGGCATTGGCGGTGCCCGACTCGATGCCTTCGGCGAAGATCTTCGGGTTGGTGACGAACAGATCGTCGCCGACCAGCTGCACCTTGTTGCCAACGCGCTGGGTCAGCAACTTCCAACCGGCCCAGTCGTTCTCGGCCAGGCCGTCCTCGATGCTGATGATCGGGTACTGCGCGCTCCAGTCGGCCAGGAAGTCGACGAACTGCTCGGAGGTCAGGCGCTTGTTCTCGCCAACCAGGTTGTACTTGCCGTTCTCGTAGAACTCGCTGGAAGCGACGTCCAGGCCGAGCAGGATGTCTTCGCCGGCGGTGTAACCGGCCTTGCCGATGGCTTCCAGAATGGTGTCCAGCGCCTCGACATTGCTGCGGAAGTCCGGCGCGAAGCCGCCTTCATCGCCCACCGCCGTGCTCAGGCCGTGGCCCTTCAGCACCGACTTCAGCGCGTGGAAGATTTCGGTGCCGGCGCGCAGCGACTCGCTGAACGAGCTGAAGCCGACCGGCAACACCATGAACTCCTGGAAGTCGACGTTGTTATCGGCATGTGCGCCACCGTTGATGATGTTCATCATCGGCACCGGCAGCGACGGGGTGGCGCCGGTCTTGGCGGCCAGGTACTGCCACAGCGCCTGCTTCTTGGAAGTGGCGACCGCGTGGGCGGCGGCCATGGAAACACCGAGCAGCGCATTGGCGCCGAGGCGGCCCTTGTTCTCGGTGCCGTCCAGATCGATCAGGCGGCGGTCCAGGCCTTCCTGATCTTCGGCATTGAAGCCGGCCAGTGCGGTGGCGATCACGCCATTGATGTTGCCCACGGCATTGCGTACGCCCTTGCCCAGGTAACGGGTCTTGTCGCCATCGCGCAGCTCCACGGCCTCCTTGGTGCCGGTCGAAGCGCCGGACGGGACGGCGGCGCGGCCGAACGAGCCGTCGGCCAGGGTGACTTCGGCTTCCAGCGTGGGGTTGCCACGGCTGTCGAGGATTTCACGGGCGTGGATCTTGGCGATGTTGGTCATGTCTGGGGGCTAGGCTCGTTCAGGAGAGTCTGTTATCGACGGGAAACACAAATACCAGCCGGGAGTTTAAACGAAGCGCAGGCTGGCGCGGCCGTTGCTTTCGCCTGAAAGCGGCGCGGGCCGCTGAAACGCACAAGGCCCGCACTGGGCGGGCCTTGTTTGGGTAGCACCTTGCCCTTCTCCCTGTGGGAGAAGGTGCCCGAAGGGCGGATGAGGGTAAGGAGAGCGAAGCTCGCCTTCATTCACACGCCACGGGTAACGCCCCTGCCGAGCATGGCTCGGCACTACCTTTTCAGGCGCGGGCTTCCTGCAACAGCTTGCCGCCGGCCTTCTTCTCGCGCGCGGCGCGGATGAAGCCGATGAACAGCGGATGGCCGCCACGCGGGGTGGACAGGAACTCCGGGTGTGCCTGGCAGGCCAGGAACCACGGGTGCTGGTCACGCGGCAGCTCGACCACTTCCACCAGCGTGTCATCCATCGACTTGCCGGCAATCACCAGACCCGCGTCTTCCAACTGGGTGCGGTAGCGGTTGTTGAACTCGTAACGGTGGCGGTGACGCTCGGCCACCACGTCCTTGCCGTACAGCTCGCGGGCCAGGGTGCCCGGCTTGAGGCGCTGCTCCTGCAGGCCCAGGCGCATGGTGCCGCCCAGGTCGGACTTCTCGTCGCGCTTCTCGACTTCACCGGTGGCGGTACGCCATTCGGTGATCAGGCCGATCACCGGATTCGGCGACTGGCGGTCGTTCTCGGTGCTGTTGGCGCCTTCGAGGCCAGCCACATGGCGGGCGTAGTCCACCACGGCCGCCTGCATGCCATAGCAGATGCCGAAGTACGGCACCTTGTGCTCGCGGGCATACTGCGAGGTCAGCACCTTGCCCTCGAAACCACGGTCACCGAAGCCGCCCGGCACCAGGATGCCGTCGACGCCGTCCAGCGCGGACAGGCCGGATTCCTCCAGTTCCTGCGCTTCCAGCCACTTCAGGTTGACCTTGGTGCGCTGGCGCAGGCCGCCGTGCTTGAGCGCCTCGCCCACCGACTTGTACGCATCCTGATGGTCGACGTACTTGCCGACCACGGCGATGGTGACGTCGTCCAGCGGATGCAGCGCCGCATCCAGCACCGACTCCCACTCGGACAGGTCGGCCGGACCAGCCTTGTCACCGAGCTTGAGCTGGTTGACCACGATCTCGTCCAGACCCTGCGCATGCAGGCCCATCGGCACGCGGTACAGGACTTCCACGTCCGGCACGCTGATCACGGCGCGCTCGGAAACATTGGTGAACAGCGAAATCTTGCGGCGCTCCGAGTCCGGGATTGCATGCTCGGAACGGCACAGCAGCACGTCCGGCTGGATGCCGATCGAGCGCAGTTCCTTGACCGAGTGCTGGGTCGGCTTGGTCTTCAGCTCGCCGGCGGCACCGATGTACGGCACCAGGGTGAGATGCATGAACAGCGCCTTCTCCGGGCCACGCTCGGTGCGCACCTGCCGGATCGCCTCCAGGAACGGCAGCGACTCGATATCGCCAACGGTGCCGCCGATTTCCACCAGCGCCACGTCGAAGCCAGCAGTGGCCTCGTCGATGCAGCGGCGGATTTCGTCGGTGATGTGCGGAATGACCTGAACGGTCGCGCCCAGGTAATCACCACGGCGCTCCTTGCGGATCACGTTCTCGTAGATACGCCCGGTGGTCACCGAGTTCTTGCGGCTCAGGCGGTTATGGACGAAACGCTCGTAATGGCCCAGATCGAGGTCGGTCTCGGCACCGTCGTCGGTGACGTAGACCTCGCCATGCTGGAAGGGGCTCATCGTGCCTGGATCGACGTTGATGTACGGATCCAGCTTCATCATGGTGACCTTCAGGCCACGCGCCTCGAGAATCGAGGCCAGGGACGCGGCTGCGATGCCCTTGCCTAGCGAGGACACCACACCACCGGTAACAAAAATAAGGGGGGTCACGGCTCACTGCCTCCCGGAAAGCCCTAGTTTAAAGGTTGTCGCCAAAACACCCAAGCACTGGATGCGACGGATTAAAAAAAAGACGCCCCGACCTGCGCCGGGGCGTCCTTGAAACTCAGCAAAAGCGCGTCAGCGACGGCGACGGGCTTCCTCTTCCTCTTCTTCACGCGGCGCCGGCTGGTCAGCCTTGGCCTTGTCCTGGGCAGCGGCGGCAGCGCGGCGCTTGGCCTTCTGCTCGGCCTCGCTCTGCGCCTTGTCGACCGGGGCAGCCTGCGCGGCCTCGGCAGCCTTGCCCTTGTCAGCGCTCTGCGCCATCACGAAGGGAACGGCGGCAACGGCAGCGACAACAACACCCAGGGCCAGCAATTTTGATGTTTTCATCCAAAACCTCCTCGGCTTGCCCCGCCTGGAATGGCGGGCCTTTTTGGAACCGGATACAGGATACCTCGTCGCAGCTGCCCCGGCCCTGAATGCCCTGCGTGCAAAAATCGCCGCCAGACCGCACACTCCCACGTCGATTTGCGCCCTACCGAGATCCATGAACGCCCGTTACAACGCCGCTGACATCGAAGTCCTCTCTGGCCTGGACCCGGTCAAACGCCGTCCTGGCATGTATACCGACACTGCCCGCCCGAACCATCTGGCGCAGGAAGTGATCGACAACTCGGTCGATGAGGCCCTGGCCGGCCACGCCAAGACCGTGGAAGTCACCCTGTTCAAGGATGGCAGCTGCGAGGTCAGCGATGACGGCCGCGGCATGCCGGTGGACATCCACCCGGAAGAGAAAATCCCGGGCGTCGAACTGATCCTGACCAGGCTGCACGCCGGCGGCAAGTTCAACAACCGCAACTACACCTTCTCCGGCGGCCTGCACGGCGTCGGCGTATCGGTGGTCAACGCCCTGTCCACGCTGGTGGAGATCCATATCCGCCGCGACGGCAGCGAGCACCGCATCACCTTCCGCGATGGCGACCGCGCCAGCCCGCTGGAAGTGGTCGGCAGCGTCGGCAAGAAGAACACCGGTACCCGCGTGCGCTTCTGGGCCGACCCCAAGTACTTCGACACGCCCAAGTTCAATGTGCGCGCACTGCGCCACCTGCTGCGCGCCAAGGCGGTGCTGTGCCCGGGCCTGACCGTGAAGCTGACCGACGAAGCCACCGGCGAAGTCGACACCTGGTATTACGAAGACGGCCTGCGCGACTACCTGAAGGCCGAGCTGGGCGAGCGTGAAATGCTGCCGGCCGATCTGTTTGCCGGTTCGCTGAAGAAGGAAACCGAGATCGTTGACTGGGCCGTGGCCTGGCTGGCGGAAGGCGAGCTGGTGCAGGAAAGCTACGTCAACCTGATCCCGACCGCCCAGCACGGCACCCACGCCAACGGCCTGCGCACCGGCCTGACCGAGGCGCTGCGCGAGTTCTGCGACTTCCGCAACCTGCTGCCGCGCGGCGTCAAGCTGGCCCCGGAAGATGTCTGGGACCGCGTCTCCTTCGTGCTGTCACTGAAGATGACCGATCCGCAGTTCAGCGGCCAGACCAAGGAACGCCTGTCCTCACGCCAGGCCGCCGGTTTCGTCGAAGGCGCCGCCCACGACGCCTTCAGCCTGCTGTTGAACCAGAACGTGGAACTGGGCGAAAAGATCGCGCAGATCGCCATTGAGCGTGCCAGCGCGCGCCTGAAGACCGAGAAGCTGGTCACCCGCAAGAAGGTCACCCAGGGCCCGGCCCTGCCCGGCAAGCTGGCCGACTGCATCAGCCAGGACCTGTCGCGCACCGAGTTGTTCCTGGTGGAAGGTGACTCGGCAGGCGGCAGCGCCAAGCAGGCCCGCGACAAGGATTTCCAGGCCATCCTGCCGCTACGCGGCAAGATCCTGAATACCTGGGAAGTCGCCTCGGGCAGCGTGCTGGCCTCGGAAGAAGTGCATAACCTGGCCATCGCCATCGGCTGCGACCCGGGCAAGGACGACCTGTCCGGCCTGCGTTACGGCAAGATCGTGATCCTGGCCGACGCCGACTCCGACGGCCTGCACATCGCTACCTTGCTGACCGCCCTGTTCCTGCGTCACTTCCCGTCACTGGTGGACGCTGGCCACGTGTTCGTGGCAATGCCGCCGCTGTTCCGCGTCGATGTGGGCAAGCAGGTGTTCTATGCGCTGGACGAGGAAGAAAAGCGCTCGCTGCTGGACAAGATCGAGCGCGAGAAGATCCGCGGCCAGGTCAGCGTCACCCGCTTCAAGGGCCTGGGCGAGATGAACCCCTCGCAGCTGCGCGAATCCACCATCCATCCGGATACGCGCCGCCTGGTGCAGCTGACCGTGGACGACAGCGAGCAGACCTCGGCCTTGATGGACATGCTGCTGGCCAAGAAGCGCGCCCCGGACCGCAAGGGCTGGCTGGAGAGCAAGGGCGACCTGGCCTCACTGGAAGCCTGATCCAAGCAATCTCGCTGCACCGAAAGCCCGCCCTCACCGGCGGGCTTTTTGTTGGCCGCGCGCCGCCATTTTATTTTTGTGGGAGCGGCGTAAGCCGCGAAGCAAGCACATCTTCAGATGGCAAAGATCCCTGACCCGCCAGCAGCACCGGCTTCGCGGCTTACGCCGCTCCTACAAGCAGCCGCGCCCCAACAAAAAACCCGCCATCGCTGGCGGTTTTTTTTTTGCAGACTGCGAACCGACTGACTCAGTTCCAACCCACCATTTCGAACAGACGCAGGATCAGGTAAGCACAACCACCTGCCGCCGGAATCGTCAGGATCCAGGCCCACAGGATGCGTTCGATCACACCCAGGCGCAGCGAACGCGGGTTCTTGGCGAAGCCAACACCCATGATCGCGGTAGAGATGCTGTGGGTGGTCGAGACCGGCATGCCGAAGTGCGCAGCCAGGGTCAGGATGGTGGCCGAGCTGGTCTCCGCGGCAAAGCCGTGGATCGGGTGCAGCTTGACCATCTTGTGACCCAGGGTCTTGATGATCTTCCAGCCGCCTGAGGCGGTGCCGGCTGCCATCACCACCGCACAGGTCAGCACGATCCACATCGCGATGCCGTTGCCAGCGTTGGCATCGGGATGCATGAAGGCCAGCCACGACGGCAGGTCGTTCAACGCACCGGTCGCCTCGGCACCAACCAAGGTCATCGCGATGATGCCCATGGTCTTCTGCGCATCGTTGTGGCCATGGGCAAAGCCCATGTACGCCGCCGAGACGATCTGTGCCTTGCCGAAGAAGGCATTGACCCAACGCGGGCGCGCCAGCCGACCGAGCATGCCGCCAACGCGGGCCATGCCGGCGATGATCGCCCACAACAGGCACATCACCACCACGCCGAGCAGGAAGCCGGCGATCGGCGAGGTGATCATCGGCACGAACACCTTCCACAACAGGCCCTTGTTCTGCGCCCAGTTGCCGAGGTTCTGCGACCAGATCAGCGCATCCCAGTTGTTGTGCGCCGCGGCCAGGCCGGCACCACACAGGCCACCGATCAGGGCGTGCGAGGACGAAGATGGCAGGCCTTTCCACCAGGTGATCAGGTTCCAGACAATGCCGCCAAGCAACGCGCACAGGATCACCTGCGGGGTCACATCGACCACGTCGGTGTTGAGCAGGCCATTGGCGATGGTCAGCGCGACGGCGGTGCCGGTGAGCGCGCCGATCAGGTTCATGAAAGCGGCCAACATCACCGCCCAACCGGGCGACAGGACCTTGGTTGCCACCACGGTGGCAATTGAATTGGCGGTGTCGTGGAAGCCGTTGATGAACTCGAAGACGAGCGCGGCCAGAATCACCACCAGGACGAGGGTGAGCATAGAGCGTCCCCGTCAGCTGTTCTTGAGCACGATCTGGTAAGCCACCACGCCGGCTTCGCGGCAACGGTCGATGGCCTTTTCCAGGATCTCGAAGAATTCCTTGAGCAGGAACATCTGCAGGTTGTCCAGGCGACCGGAGTAGATGTCGCGGTACAGCTCCAACATCAGGCGGTCAGCTTCGTTTTCCAGTGAACGCAGCTTCTCGTTGAGCGCGGTCATGCGGTCCAGGTTCATGTGGCGCAGGTCGTTGACCATTTCCACCACCACGCCTGCGGCCTGCTCCAGCATCGCCGCGCGCGGGGCGAAGTCGATCTGGTCCAGATGCTGCACGGCCAACGAGTAGCGGTCGGCGAACTTCTCGATCTGCTTGGGGATCTTGTACAGCGCCGAACCCAGCGCTTCGATGTCCTCGCGCTCGATCGGGGTCATGAAACTGTCAACCAGCGCCTGGCTGATCTTGTCCGAGGCGGCGCGCTCGCGCAGACGGGCGAGCTTGAACGCATCCAGCGCCGGCTGACGATCGGCCTCGCGCATCATGCTGTGCAGTGCCTTGGCACCGTCATAGGCGGCCTGCGCGGCCTCGTCGAGGTAGGTATAGAACTGCTTGCCGGAGCCAAAGATGGTCTGCAACGAAAACATGGGGAGCCTATTCGCCGTCGCGGGAGGGACGGCACCAAGGGCGAATTATGACGGCTAGATGGCATTCAGGGTATTCCTGACGTCTTTTTTACATCTGAAATGTGAACGGCCGGTCGTACCAGAGCCCCGGGGGTTTGCTAATATCGCCAAGCGCCCTCGCGGCGCACCCTATGGACGACGACCCTTATCCCCCGCCACAGCGCCGGATTCCGCCCCTGAGCGGCCGCCGCCACTGCAAGCACCCGCCCTCCCTGTCACCAACCCGGGGAGAGACCCGTGTTTGAATTTTTCATCGTACTGGCCTTGATTCTGCTCAACGGCTTCTTTGCCATGTCCGAAATGTCGGTCATGACCTCGCGCAAGAGCCGCCTCAAGCAGCTGGCCAGCTCGAGCAAACGTGCCGCCCGCGCCCTGGCCCTGTCCGAGAAGCCCGAGAATTTCCTGTCCACGGTGCAGATCGGCATCACCCTGATCGGCATCCTGACCGGTGTTTACGGCGGTGACGCGATCGGCGGTGCCATTGCCCAGCACCTGCAGGCCCTGTTCCCGGCACTGTCGGCGAACTTCTCGCTGTTTGGCGCCACCCAGCCCTGGTCGGAGTTCATCGGCAAGACCCTGGCCGTTGCGCTGATCACCTACCTGACGCTGATCTTCGGCGAACTGGTACCCAAACGTGTCGCCTTGACCCGTTCCGAAGACATCGCCGGCATTGTCGCGGTGCCAATGAGCTGGCTGGCCCGCATCGCCGCCCCCGGCGTTTGGCTGCTCTCGCACTCCACCCGGCTGGTGCTGCGCCTGCTCGGCCTGGGCAAGACCGAATCGGCCTCGGTCAGTGAAGAGGAGATCCGCATGCTGGTGGCCGAGAGCCATGAGCAGGGCGTGATCGACAGCCACGAGCGCGACATGATGAACCGCGTCATGCGCCTGGGCGACCGCACCGCCGACAGCCTGATGACCCCACGCAACCGCATCGCCTGGCTGGACACCAACGCCGACCCGGAGAAGAACCTGTCCGCCATGCGTGACCACTCGTTCTCGCGCTACCCGGTGTATCGCGGCAACGACCAGGACATCGCCGGCATCCTCGAGGTCAAGAGCCTGGTGACCCGCCTCAGCGGCGGCAGCCACAGCCTGTTCGAGAACCTGCGCGAGACCCTGTACGTCTCCGAGTCCACCCACGCGATGAAGCTGCTGGAGATCTTCCGCGAGGAACACCAGTCAATGGCACTGGTGGTGGACGAGTACGGCGAGATCCAGGGTCTGGTGACCATCTCCGACCTGATGGGCGCGGTGGTTGGCCGCCTGCAGGCAACCGAGAACACCGACGACGACGCCTTGGTTGTCACCCGCGAAGACGGCTCGTTGCTGGTCGATGGCTCGCTGCCGGTGGACGACCTGCAGGAGCTGATGAACGGCGCCGAGCTGCCGGATGCGGAGGAAGGCGATTACTACACCATCGCCGGCATGTGCATGCATTACTTCGGCCGTATTCCGCACGCGGGCGAATACTTCGACTGGGCCGGCTGGCGCATCGAGATCGTCGACCTCGACGGTGCCCGCATCGACAAGCTGCTGCTGCGCAGGCTGCCGGAAGAAGATGCCGATGACACCACCGGTTGACCCGGACGGCACCACGCCGGACGCCGGCAGGACGGATACCGGCGGCTATCGCAACGAAGGCATCCGCACGCTACTGGCGATGTTCGAACGCGGCGACCCGGATGAACATCTGCCACTGGGCAAGGTTCTGCAAGGCCTGGAACAGAGCGCCTTCGGCGTATTCCTGTTCATCGCCATCCTGCCCGCCTTCATCCCGATCCCGGGCATAGGCGGTGCGGTCAGCAGTCCGCTGGTGTTCCTGATCGGCAGCCAGTTGTTGTTTGGCATGTCGCGGCCGTGGCTGCCGGGCTTCATTGCCAGACGCGGCCCCAAGCGCAGCACCGTGCACAGGTTCCTGAGCAAGATCAGCCGACCGCTGCAACGCCTGGACCGGATGCTGAAACCACGGCTGGCAGTGCTGATCGTGCCATTGCCGGCGCGCATGCTGACCGGCGTGCTGTTGTTGCTGGTCGGCCTGCTGCTGTCGCTACCGATTCCGTTCACCAACTACCTGTTCGGCTTCCAGCTGCTGTTGTTCGCACTGGCACTGATCGAGCGCGATGGCGCCTTGATGCTGTTCAACTGGCTGGCAGCGATTGCCGCGGGCCTGTTCTTCGGCTTCGGCTCCGGCCAGCTGATCAGCGAGAGCATCGCACTGTTCGAGCGCCTGACCAGCTGACGCCCCCGGTCCACGGTCCACGGTAGTGCCGAGCCATGCTCGGCAGAGGCTTTACCAGCAAAAAGCACCCCTCCCCAGCCCTCCCCTTCGCTACGCGAAAGGGGGGGGCCGAAGCGTAGTGCCGAGACATGCTCGGCAAGGGCTTTACCGGCAAAAAGCCCCCCAGCCCTCCCCTTGGCTACGCCAAAGGGAGGGAGCAAACGGCTTACACCGCCACCCGCTGCCAGGCCTGCATCGCCAGGTCGAACGAACGCAGGCGCGCCACAGGGTCATAGATGTTGGCAGCCAGCATCATTTCATCAGGACGATGGCGCTCGACGAAGGCCAGCAAGCCTTCCCCCACCTGCGCCGCATCGCCAACGATGCTGCAGGCCAGGGCACGCTCAACACCGGCCTTCTCATGCGGTGCCCAGAACGCCTCGATGTCATCCACCGGCGCCGGAATCCGCCCGGGCGTGCCACGCCGCAGATTGACGAACGCCTGCTGCTGGCTGGTGAACAAGCGCTTCGATTCGGCCTCTGAATCACTGGCAACCACGTTCAACGCCAGAATCGCGTAAGGCGCCTGCAAGTGCTCGGAAGGACGGAAGTCGCGGCGATACAGCGCCAACGCCTCATCCATGGAATCCGGAGCGAAGTGCGAGGCAAACGCGAACGGCAGGCCCATCGCTGCCGACAGGCGCGCACTGAACAGGCTCGACCCCAGCAACCACACCGGCACTGGGATGCCGCCGCCGGGCACGGCCTGCACCGACTGGCCGGGCTGTACCGGCGCGAAGTAGTGCAGCAGTTCGGCGACATCCTGCGGGAACTGGTCGGCGCTGTCGAAGTAACGGCGCAAGGCGCGCGCGGTGGGTTGGTCGGTGCCGGGCGCCCGGCCCAGCCCCAGATCGATACGATCCGGGTACAGTGAGGCCAAGGTGCCGAACTGTTCGGCCACCTGCAACGGCGAATGATTGGGCAGCATCACCCCACCCGAACCCACGCGGATGCGCGAAGTGCCACCGGCCACATGCCCGATCAGCACCGCGGTCGCGGCGCTGGCGATGCCGGGCATGTTGTGGTGCTCGGCCAGCCAATAGCGGTGATAGCCCCAGCGATCGGCGTGCTGGGCCAGCTCCAGCATGTTGGCAAACGCCTGCTGCGGGGTTGAGCCCTCGCAGACAGGGGCCAGGTCAAGGATGGAAAGGGGGATCATTCTGCGGTCTCCGTGGACGATACGAAGGACATGGGGTTCGTCCTCGCATTCTCCATGCAGTCACCGCGGCTTCCATCGGGACACTGTTTCCCACGTCCCGCCCGTGCAGGCTTGAAACCCATGCCTTCTCAGGCCTGGACTTCGTCCTGCCGGTCCACCAGCGGCTGCAGCTGAGCATCCAGCGACACGCGTTCATCAAACACGAAACAGCGGCCGTCATAGCCTTCACCACCGACTTCCTCGAAGTAACCGAGGATGCCGCCTTCCAGCTGCAGCACGTTGTGCATGCCATCGTTCTGCATCCACAGCGCTGCCTTCTCACAGCGGATGCCGCCGGTGCAGAAGCTGACCACGGTGGCATCGGCCAGCGACTCGCGGTGCGGCTCCAGCGCGGCCGGCAGATCGGTGAACTTGGCGATCGGCAGGGTCAACGCACCCTCGAAGGTGCCATGGGCGAATTCCTGCCAGTTGCGCGTATCCAGCATCACCACGCGCTTGCCGTCGTCGTCATGGCCCTGCCGCAACCAACGCTGCACGGTGGCCGGGGCCACGCTGGGTGCGCGCGGGTAATCCAGCGGCTGGCCGTCTTCGCGGCGGAAGCTGATGATTTCCGGCTTGAACTTGGCCTTCAGCCTGGCGAACGGCTGCATCTGGCTGTGGCTGTACTTGATCCGCATGTCAGCGAAGCGGGCGTCGGCCTTGAGCTGGCTGTAGAAGCTCTCGATACCTTCACTGCTACCGGCGAGGAACAGGTTGATGCCCTCCTCCGCGATCAGGATGGTGCCGCGCAGCTCCAGCGCCTTTGCGCGTTCATGCAGGGTGGCGGTCAAGGCTTCGGCATCAGCCAGCGGAACGAAGAGGTAGGCAGCGGTATTGACGATCATGCGCATAGTTTAAACGACCGGCCCCACGGCCGTTGTGGGAGCGGCGTAAGCCGCGAAGCTGGCAATGTATGAAAGACCCAAGAGCCCCCAAACCCTGCCCTTGCCTGCGGCAAGGGACGGGACTGTAGTGGGGGGGGGGGGGGGGCGGCGGGGGGGGCCGGCGGGCGGGCCCCCCCGCAGGCACGAGCCGGCACGCGAGGGGAGCCTCGTCCCGGGCCAAGGGGGGGTGGGGGGG